>JAJTBP010000257.1 GCA_021286825.1 Marinilabiliales bacterium
ACTTCCCGGCTCTTCGGCTCTCATGAAGCGGGAACCCAATGGAATTTCATGGGTAATGATTACCAATACAAGCAATTATAAAGGTCCCCACCTTGCCATACAAATGGATCGGGCGATGTCAAACGTTCTCAAAAAGGTCAAAGAATGGCCGGATTATGACCTATTTAGCTTTTTCCCTCGATAAAATCCGTTCAAATTCTGTACTTTCTGTGAATTCGCGGTGATTCTTACTTGCTGAATGTTACCTTCCTTTTCATTCTTGCGTATATCAACCCGAATGCTGATCAGTATTGGGTCACAGGCATTTGGTTTGATTATTTAATTCGCAAGAAATGGCAGATTTTCAGGTTCTTATTCCCAAATTGGGAGAAAGTATACAAGAGGCGACCATCACAAAGATATTCGTCCAGATTGGAGATTCAATCAAAGAAGATGATGTACTTTTTGAGGTTGCAACCGATAAAGTTGATTCAGAGATTCCATCACCTGTTTCCGGAATTGTTAAAGCGATCTATTGTAAAGTCGATGATTTGTTGGCCGTTGGGAAGGTAGCCATGTTGATTGGGTTACCGGGTGAAGTTACTGAGGATGTTATTTCAAGTGGAGTGAGCTCAGGAAAAAATGCTCAAGAGGAGAAATTATCGGTTGCTGTGACCCCGCCGACGGATTCGAAAACCAAATCATCCGCTCAATCGGGTAGATATTATTCTCCCTTGGTGCGGAACCTGGCATCACAATCCAACCTTCCTCTCGAAGAGCTGGATGGCATTCAAGGAAGTGGTATCGGAGGTCGCGTCAGGAAGAACGATCTGCTTCAATTTCTCGAAGAGCGTAAAAATCCGGAATTATTACCCACGTCGCACTTAAAATCAGGTGAAACAGCTGAAATCAGCCAAAATCAATTGCAAGTCAAACCGAAAGTATCCCTCTCCATTGGTGCTGAGGACACCATCATCGAAATGGATCGCATTCGGAAATTGATTGCCAACCATATGGTTCATTCAAAACAGACTGCTCCTCACGTGACTGCCTTTGTTGAAGCAGACGTGACTGAAATGGTTCTATGGAGGAATAGAGTCAAAGATGAATTTCAGAAGAAATATGGTGAGAAATTGACCTTTTTGCCTTTGATTACCGAGGCTGTGGCCAAAGCACTTTGCGAATACCCATTTGTCAACAGTAGTGTAGATGGCGATCGCATCATTTTAAGAAAAAGAGTGAATATAGGGATTGCTGTGGCTACCAATCAAGGGAATCTGGTTGTACCGGTTTTGAAGGATGCTGAAGCAAAGAACAGGGTCGGCCTTACAAAAGAGATCAATCGGTTTGCCGAAGCGGGCAGAAATGAGAAGCTTCAACCGGATGATTTATCGGGGGGTACATTTACCATTACCAACTTTGGCTCTTTTGGAAATGTGATGGGCACTCCCATCATAAACCAGCCGCAGGTGGCCATTTTAGCGATTGGAACCATTGAGAAAAAGCCCGCAGTCATCGAAACAGTCATGGGAGATGCCATTGTCGTTCGACATAAGGTGTTTCTTTCATTATCCTATGATCACCGCATCGTCGACGGAATGCTAGGTGGTAAGTTTTTAAAGCGAATAGCTGATCTACTCGAGGCTTTCGATGGTAAGCAAGTCGTTTAATTGATTCAAATATTTTTTACCATACCGTATGTTACAAAATTTACCTGTAGAAGAAAAATTTTCAATTCTGGATACAGAGAAAGAGATCTTAAGTCATTGGTATTACCTGATGATATTGGGCAGATTGTTGGATGAGAAGGCCCCAAACTATCTTAAACAAGCCATTGGATGGTCCTATCATGCCCCTTATGCCGGTCATGATGGCATTCAACTCGCAATTGGTCAGGTATTTCAAAAAGGGAACGATCACTTGTTTCCTTATTACCGGGATTTGCTAACGAATCTTTCAGCTGGGCTTTCAGCTCTGGAGATTATACTCAACGGCATTTCGAAGCCAGCTGATGTGAATTCTGGTGGCCGTCACATGTCGAATCATTTTGGAAAACCGGAATGGAACATACACAATGTATCGTCCAGTACAGGAAACCATACACTACATGCAACAGGAGTAGGCAGGGCAATCAAATATTATAAGGCTGATAGTGTAGCCATTTCGTCACAAGGTGAATCTTCCGTGAGCGAAGGGTATGTATACGAAGCAATCAACGGGGCTTCGACTGAAAAATTGCCAGTAATTTTCGTCATTCAGGACAATGGATATGGAATTTCTGTTCCGAAAAAGGATCAGACCGCTAATCGAAAAGTAGCAAATAACTTTCTGGGATTTAAGAATTTAAGAGTGATTCATTGCAATGGAAAGGATGTTTTTGATTCCATGAACGCCATGCATGAAGCGCGTGAATGGGTAATCAAAAACCAAATGCCTTGTATTGTCCAGGCAAATTGCGTACGGATTCATTCTCATTCAAATTCTGACAGGCATGATTTGTATCGCAATGAGGTTGAATTGAGTTATGTAAAGGAATATGATCCATTGGCTAAGTACAGACGGTTGTTGTTAAGATACAATCGACTCTCTGAATCTGAGTTGCTGGCATTAGATGAGAAGGCCAAGGAGGAGGTCAAGCTTGCTCACCAGGCTGCCTTGGCATCACCGGATGCAGATCCCGCCACCATTTACAATTTTGTTTATGCAAAGGAATATGTTCCAGAGAAATACATCGACGGAATTCAACTTCTTGATGAATCAACTTATCCACAAAAAAAATTGATAGAAGCCATCAATGAGACTTTAAAGGCTGAATTTTCCCGAAATCCTGATACCTTCATTTGGGGACAGGACATTGCCAACAAAGATAAGGGAGGCATCTTTAATGTTTCAAAGGGGATGCAGAAGCTTTTTGGAAAGCAACGGGTATTTAATGGTCCAATTGCCGAGGATTTTATCACGGGAACGGCCAATGGTATGTCGCGATACAACAAGAATATCCGAATTGTGGTGGAAGGAGCAGAATTTGCCGATTACTTTTGGCCTGCCATGGAACAATTTGTTGAAATGACGCATGAATATTGGCGAACAAATGGTCAATTTGCTCCCAATGTGACCATTCGCCTGGCATCAGGTGGATATATTGGTGGCGGACTCTATCATTCTCAGACCATTGAGGGTTCGCTGGTAACTTTTCCAGGTATTCGAATTGTGTATCCTTCTTTTGCTGATGATGCAGCAGGTTTGCTGCGTACGGCGCTTCGTTCAGAGGGTCCAACGCTCTTCCTTGAGCCGAAAGCCCTATACAACTCTCCATCAGCATCTGCTCCAGTACCCGAGGACTTTGAAGTACCTTTTGGCAAAGCCAGAATTCGTAAATCAGGAAAGGATCTGACGCTGATTACCTATGGGAATACGACACAATTGTCATTGAAAGTTGCAAAACGTTTGGATGATGAAGGATTTGACATTGAGGTTATTGACTTGCGTTCTCTGATTCCATTGGATAAGAATACTGTCTTAAGTTCTGTCAAAAAGACCGGCAAAGTTCTGATTGTTCATGAAGACAAGGTGTTTGGTGGATTTGGTGGTGAATTGTCAGCCATTATCAGCGAAGAGGCTTTTGAATATCTCGATGGTCCCGTTCGCAGAGTTGGTTCTGAATTTACACCGGTTGGTTTCAATCGTATTTTGGAAGCAGCCATTCTACCAAATGAAGAAAAGATTTATCAGGCCGCTTTGGAACAATTGAAGTACTGATGAGTAGCGTAGGAAAGTTGTCAAGGGTCTCAAGTCAACTTTTTAATGAGAGGATCCAATATCAATAGAAAAAACAGATGAAAACAATTGCATTGATTTATAGTCATAACTCAGGAAAATCAGCGAAAGTTGCTGTGAAGATTCAGGAGTTGCTTTCCAAGCATTACAAGGTAGAGGAGATCAACATTGAAACCTGTAACTTTGATGTTTTTCAGTTATATGATCAATACATTCTGAGCGTTCCAACATGGTTTGACGGCGAATTGCCAAATTATTGGGACGAGATACTTCCTTCGCTTCGTAAGCTGGAATTTTCTGGTAAGAATTTTGCCTTTTTTGGATTGGGAGATCAGAAAAATTATCCTGAAAACTTCTGTGATGCCTTGGGAATTCTCGCACTTTTTTTTGAATCCCGAGGAGGAAAAATCATTGGTAAAACGTCTACTGAAGGCTATTTCTTCGAGTCATCAAAAGCATTGAAGAACAACCTGTTCTACGGGCTATTGTTGGATCAGGAAAATCAGGCCAGATTAACAGAGGAGCGTTTGAACAATTGGGTTGAACTTTTGGAGAAAGAGATCGCGTGAGGGAATTTGCCAATTAATTCTACCTTTGCGGCAGATTTGTTGAGCAAATAACTGATATTCGATATTTTATGCTGAAGTTATTGAAAATTTTAGCACTTATTCTTCTCCTGATTGTTTTCCATGTCGTATTTCATGAGGTTTCAATGTATGATGATGCGATCTATCCACAGTACCAAATACGTACAGATTCCATCATCATCAGCAACATTCGGTCGGTCCTGCCACAACGAACTACCGCTCTGATTCCAGTCAGATATCATGGAATTTTTGATTTTGATACCATCCCGGAAGGTATTAGGAAAAATCTGTTTATCGATTATCTGTTGCCAGCAATCGTGATCGAAAGAGAAAGGCTGCTCGATCAGATGCGTCATGTGGAATTTATTGAGAACAGAATGATCAATAAACGCCCCTTACGAACAGATGATCTTCTGTTTTTCAAAGAGTTGATGGTCAAGTATGATGCAAATTCCCTGAAAGATCTTAAAATCCGGTTATTTCCACATCCTGTGAGCCTGGTACTGGCCCAGGCCGCACTGGAATCAGGTTGGGGGACTTCAAAAGTTTTTTCCAAGGCTTACAATCCCTTTGGCATCATGTCATTTTCCAGTGATGAACAGCGCCATCGGTTTCTGAATCCCAACCATCAAA
>JAJTBP010000258.1 GCA_021286825.1 Marinilabiliales bacterium
AGATCAACCTGATCAAGAAATACAATGAGAATGGCTATCGTGATGCCATCATCGTCAAGGATTCCATCATTAGGGATACCACCAAAAATACGGTTAAACTGAAATATTGGATCGATGAGGGTCGTCGCTACTACTTCCGCGACATTCGCTGGATCGGGAATACCATCTTGACGGATGTCCAACTCTCCAGGGTGTTGGGAATCAAGAAAGGGGATGTCTTCGATCAGAAATTGCTGGACAAGCGACTTACGGAAGATGATGATGCTGTTTCCAACCAATACTTGAATACGGGCTACCTGTTTTTTAACCTGAATCCGGTGGAGATGAAGGTAGAAAACGATTCCATCGATTTTGAAATGCGGATTGTAGAAGGGACACAGGCAACCATCAATTCCATTGGAATCAAGGGCAATACCAAGACCAATGAACATGTGGCCCGTCGGGAATTGTATACCCGCCCTGGACAACTATTCAGCAAAGAGAACATCATCCGCTCTGTAAGGGAGCTCTCCCAGATGGGTCACTTCAATCCAGAGGCGATCAAGCCGGATGTGGTGCCACATCCCGAAGATGGAACGGTCGACATCAACTATGAACTCGAAGAACGTGCCAACGACCAGGTGGAACTTTCCGGAGGTTGGGGTGCTGGAATGTTTGTTGGAACAGTGGGTTTGAAATTCTCAAACTTTTCTGTCCGGAATATAGGAAACAAAAAGGCCTGGCGACCTTTGCCAACGGGTGACGGTCAGACACTAACCCTGAGGGCTCAGACCAACGGTTCCTATTATCAGTCCTATAGTTTCTCATTTACCGAGCCATGGCTGGGTGGTAAGAAACCCAATTCGTTTACCTTCTCTGTCTTCTATTCCAAACAGACGAGTGGCAACAGCGCCTACAATTATGGCGGTTATGGCAACAGCATGTATGGTGGATACGGTGGATACGGTGGATACGGATATGGTGGTTATGGCTCAGGATATGATAGCTACAATATGTACAACTATGACATCACTGAGAAGATGGGTGTGCTGGGAGCTTCCGTCGGACTGGGTTATCGTTTGAAATGGCCAGATAGCTATTTTACCCTTTACCACGAATTCTCTTATCAAAGATACATTCTGGAAAACTGGAAATACTTCCTCTTCCAAAATGGTACCTCCAATACGCTTGCTTTCCGCACTGTATTCGGCAGAAACTCGACCGATAGTCCTTTGTATACAAGGCGAGGTTCCAACTTCTCATTGGCCGTTGCCTTTACACCTCCTTATTCACTCTTCACGGGAAAGGATTACAGCAGCACCACCATGACGGCTGAAGAACGTTACAAAATGATCGAGTACCACAAATGGTCCTTCAAAGCGGATGTTTACACCCCGCTACAAGCCAAACAGGATGCAAAGCTGATTCTCCGGACAAAATTCGAAGGGGGTATCCTGGGATATTACAACAAGAATGTGAAATCCCCGTTTGAATCCTATAAATTGGGAGGTGACGGTATGTCAGGTTATAGTACGTACGGTAGTGAATACATTGGCCTCCGTGGATACGAAAACAACTCGCTTACACCAGCCAAGGGCGGTAACATCTATGAGAAGATCACCATGGAGCTCCGCTATCCGATTACTTTGTCCCAATCTGCCACCATCTTTGGCCTTGGCTTCCTTGAGGCAGGTAATGCATGGTACGATTTCGCCGATTTCAATCCCTTTAGCGTCAAAAGATCAGCTGGTTTGGGTATCCGAATCTTCCTTCCCATGTTTGGTTTGATGGGATTTGACTGGGGATATGGTTTCGATGATGGTTATACAAAAGGTACAGGCGGAAGTCAGTTCCACTTCGTGATGGGACAACAGTTCTGATCCGTTTGCCAAAACAAAGAATGATCCAATCTAAACTGATAAAGATGAAAAAGCTGATTGTTGTTGGAATTTTCCTGCTGGTGGCTTCCTTATCGGGGTCAGCGCAGAAATATGCATTTGTCGACACCGACTACATCCTGGGTAAGTTGCCTTCGTACGTGGCAGCACAGGAGCAGTTGGACAAGCTCTCGCAGAAATACCAGAAAGAACTGGAAACCCTTCACGCCGAACTGGACCAGAGTTTTAAGGATTTTCAATCGGAAGTTGTCTTGCTTTCACAGGACATGAAACGGAAGAGGGAGGAGCAGATTGCAAACCGTGAAAAAGAGTACAAGAAATTGCAAAGGCAATATTTTGGACCCGATGGCGAATTGTCAAAGAAGAAAGAGTCCCTTATCAAACCCATACAGGATGATGTGTTTACTGCCATCCAGACCATTGCTGAGCAGGGAGGCTATGCCGTGGTTTTCGACAAAGCCGGGAACATGACAATGATCTATACCAATGCAAAATACGATTTGAGTGATCAGGTCCTACAAAAACTTGGATATAAAAATTAATATTATAAATTTGTCGCACAAAAATTAATTCATATCAATTATGAGACGTTTCTTGACTGTTATAACTTTTTCTCTTTTGCTGTTCGTGGGATCAACCACATCGGCACAGACATTGAAATTTGGCCATATTGACTTCCAGGCATTGGTGCAAAGCATGCCAGAACGCGATATTGCCCAGAAAGCCATGGGCAAAATGCAAACGGATCTTGAGTCTCAACTGAGTGTAATGCAGAAGGAATACCAAACCAAAGGACAAGAATATGTTGCTTTGGTGAAACAGCCCAATGTTACCGATGCGATTCGTCAGGCAAAAGAGGCAGACATTCAAAGCCTTCAGGAAAGAATTACAACTTTCCAGCAACAGGCTCAGGAGAATCTGCAAAAGGAGGAGAGCAAACAGTTTCAGCCAGTCATTGAGAAAGCCCGTAAAGCCATCAGTGATGTAGCAAAAGAGCAGGGATTGCTTTATGTTTTTGAAGTAATCAGCGTCCTTTTCTACAACACAGCTCAATCAACCGACCTGATGCCGCTTGTGAAAGCCAAACTTGGTCTGAAATAAGATATTTCCAAACCGGAGAAAAGGGCAGCGATGAGTTGCCCTTTTTTCTTTGGGTCGGATCCGGTTGTCGAAATTTTTGTAGCTTCGTGATTAATTTCTTGCATCATGTCTTCCAGCTATCAACCAATAGGCGTATTTGATTCGGGTTACGGGGGACTCACCATCTTTCGTGAGTTGATCAGCGAATTGCCGGAATATGATTTTATCTATCTGGGTGACAATGCCAGGAATCCTTACGGAACACGATCTTTTGAAGTTGTATACGAATATACCTTGCAAGCAGTCGTTCACCTCTTTGAATCGGGCTGTGAACTTGTTGTCCTGGCTTGCAATACTGCCTCCGCAAAGGCTCTGCGCACGATCCAACAGCAATATCTGCCATTGCATCATCCCGACAAGCGGGTCTTGGGAGTGATTCGACCCAGTGTGGAAATGATTCCCTTTCTCACCCGAACGGGTCATGTAGGGATCCTCGGCACCAATGGCACCGTTCTGTCAGGATCCTATCCGATGGAGATAGCCAAACTCACGGCCCAAAACCCGATTGTCGTTTCGCAACAGGCCTGTCCGCTTTGGGTTCCCATTGTGGAGAATAACCAAATCGATAGTCCGGGAACGGCCTTCTTTGTAGAGGAAAACTTGCGTAATCTCTTTCAGACGGACGCTGAAATTGACACAGTCATTCTGGGTTGTACCCATTATCCACTGTTGGAAAGAATCATCCGTCGTTTTCTTCCAGAGGGCGTTACCTTGGTCAATCAAGGTCCCATTGTTGCCAACAAGCTGAGGGATTATCTGAACAGACATCCGGAGATGGAGCAACGATGCTCCAAAGGTGGGTCGAGGGTCTATCGCACCACTGAATCCCCAGCCAATTTCGATTCTTTGGCCAATATTTTTCTGGATGCTCCTGTAAAGTCGCAGCAGGTCCGCCTGGGATAAACCAATAAACTCTTTTTTTGGAATGGAAAGGTCTTCACCAGAGCCATTCGCGCAAGGACCACGACACAGAATTAGTTAGCAAGCGTCTACCATCCTTTCCATCTCTTCCCGATGTGCTTCGAGTAATTCGAGGTATCTCATCTGTGCCAAGGTTCGCTCCAAATTATGTGTCGGGTGGGAAATTTTGTAATAGGTATCTCCATTCAAATAGTCCGTCAGGAAACGAATGGTCTGTTCCCAAACCATGTAACGGCAGGAGAATACAAGATTGCTTTTTTCAAGCGGTGACAGAAACTCATGGGCCGTCGATAAATATCCCCTGCTAAAGGCTTTAAAGAAAGAACTGTTGAAGCCGATCTTGCCAAGATCTGATTCATCTTCTGCTGCAGTATTGCATAGTGTCCGAATGGCATCACCAAAATCAAACAATACACTTCCCGGCATGACGGTATCGAGATCAATTACGCAAAGGATGTTGTTTGCTGCATCAAAAAGTACGTTGTTGATCTTGGTGTCGTTGTGGGTGATTCGTTTCGGTATTTGGCCGCTATTGAGCCATTGTTGCAGTTGTAACATCTCAGATGAACGCTCGGTAAGAGCCGTGATGACCTTTTGCATGGCATGCGTCCGCTTTGCCCGATCTTCGGCTACAGCTTCCAGCAATTGTGAAAAGCGGAACACACCGTTGTGAAAATTGGGGATGGTTTCAATCAGAAGGTTGCTGTCCAGATCTGATAATTGGGCCTGGAATTGTCCGAATGCCCGGCCTGAACTGGCCGCTTGTTCCGGGTGAAGGACGCATTCGACCCCAATGCTATCGCGGATGAAGAGAAACAGGGTCCAGTAATTCCCTTCCTCATCCCGATGAAAATAGTCGCCTGAACGGGAT
Source organism: Marinilabiliales bacterium (assembly GCA_021286825.1). Classification (GTDB taxonomy): domain Bacteria; phylum Bacteroidota; class Bacteroidia; order Bacteroidales; family Prolixibacteraceae; genus CAINVV01. The sequence continues at coordinate 4,810 of JAJTBP010000258.1, forward strand.
TTCAGGTAGGTTATCACCTTTCGTTCAATCTCAGGTTCGTTTTTGACAAGAAGCTTTTGTCTGATGTGATCTGTAACCGTTACAATGTTGTTCAACATACCCGGCACATCCTTGAATATGAGGTGATTCTTACGTTGAAGAATGTAATCACCGCTGTTGCCGGCTA
>JAJTBP010000259.1 GCA_021286825.1 Marinilabiliales bacterium
GTGGGTTGTATTTCGTTTACATACCATTCCAACGTCAGTTTGACGACACTGTTGTAGTTCATCACCCCTTCATGGATCTTGTTGGATTTCAGATAGACATTGTTGGCCCTGGTCTGTGCCTTGTCGATCGTCTCGTTGCGAAGCGCCTTCCAGTGACTGCGTTGTTTCATGATGTCGGCCATCGCTTTCTTGTCAAATCTCTTCAGGTATTCCACAATCTCGTCGTGATGGGATGGATCAGCAAAGAAATATTGCAGCAGCTGGATGGATGCCGAATAGCGTAACCTGTTGTCCGGGCTGTTTGCACAGATGTACCAGGCCATGAAGTTGGCTTCCGCCTCTCCGGAAAAACCAAACTGATGGGCCTTTTCATGGGCCAACACAAACGGATATTCGGTCGGAAGCAATTCTCCATTCAGGTGTACTTCATTGAAGAAGGGTCCGAAATAACCACTGATGCCCGATTTTGCAAAAAACCAGGTGTACAGCATGGTTTTGGGCCGCCGGCTGCCATTGGGATAGGCGTAGCCGAATTTGCCGGCATATTGGCCATAACCGGCCTCAATCAGGCTATCGATGGCAGGGTAATCCTTTCCCGTCCATTCCGTTCGGGACCGATTGGCCTGGTTGATCAATGTATCCAAAACAGTAGCAAAGGGAGCTTCTCGGTTGAGGGGAAGTTTCCATCCCACCCGATCCTCAAATGGTTGCCTGAAATAATTGAAACCCCATGAGACATAGAAAAAGGCGTAGAGGAGTGCTGCAAACTGAAAAAGTCGCAAAAGGGATCGCCATCGGTTCATTTTACCGGACAAGGCCAATCCCAGCAAGATCAGCAAGGCTACGATCAGAAGGGTCCAGAAAAGGTCCCACAAGGAGATGGGAGACCATTGGCTTAAGGAGGAAAAGAGGGCTGCAATGAACGGATAGATGCCTCTTGAATAGACTGTTTCTACCCACCTGGGATGACCACTGCCCAGTTCCACGAGTAGGAAGACCAGGAGGGCAACCAGGAAAGGAATGGCTTGGATGAGTATTGCTTTTTTCTTTCTTCTGACGGTAGGCATACGGAGATCTTGATCGCGATCCAAAAGTAACAATAAACCCTGTGCATTCACAAAAATCGATGGGAGAATGAAATATGTTGCCTTCAATGTTTAACTTTGAATGGAGTGGATACGTAGTCTATAGGAACGATTCAAAACAAGGGGTATCGGACAATGGATCAGAAATTTAGTTTGGCTCAGCTGAATGGAGAAATCAAAAAAGTGATCTCTGGTAGGTTCAATGCCCCCTTGTGGGTGGTAGGCGAGATTGCCGAGATGAATGTCAACCAATCGGGCCACTGTTACCTCACGCTTATTGAAAAGGAGGAAGATACAGATAAGATCGTGGCCCAGGCCAGGGCTACCATCTGGTCTTATACCTTCCGGATGCTTCGTCCCTTTTTCGAGACCACGACGGGACAACCCTTTCGGGACGGGATTAAGGTGCTCTTGCAAGTCTCGGTTGAATTTCATGAGTTGTACGGCTATTCACTCAATGTCCGAAACATCGATCCCACCTATACCCTGGGCGATTTGGCCAGAAGAAGACTGGAGATTATCCAACGCTTAAAAGCCGAAGGTGTCTACGAGATGAACAAGGAGTTGGAACTGCCTCTCGTTCCCCAAAGAATCGCTATCATTTCGTCGCCCACAGCTGCCGGCTATCAGGATTTCATGCAGCAATTGGGTCAAAACGCCAAAGGCTATCATTTCTACACCTGCCTTTTTCCTGCCCTGATGCAGGGAAATCAGGCGGAGCAGTCCATCCGCGAGTCCCTCGACAAGATCTATGCTTTTGAAGAACATTTTGATGTGGTGGTGATGATCAGGGGTGGTGGATCGCAGGTTGATCTGAGCTGTTTCGACAATTATCAGCTGGCCTATCATGTGACCCAATTCCCCCTGCCCATCCTCACCGGGATAGGACACGACAAGGATGAATCCATTGTAGACATGGTCGCACATTCCCGTCTGAAGACGCCCACCGCTGTGGCCGAATTCATTGTGGCCGGGGTTACTGCCTTCGAAGAAAAGCTGGATGCATTTGAGAGTCAGGCAGTGGGTCTTATTGAGGAAATCCTGGAAGAGAAAAGGGATCATCTGGAGGAACTTTCAGAACGGATGGCCACCTCCGTAAGGGGTAAGTTGGAGACACAACGCAGGCATCTCGTCAGGCTATCCTGGCAATCCAGGGAAAATGTGTTGCTATCCTTGCAGCAAAAAAATCATGCACTCGAAAAGAAAATCCAGAGAATTCACCTCCTCTCCGTTGGGTCGGTCATGAGAAGCAGGCAAAACATTGACAACAAGGTTTTTGGACTCAGAAGATCGCTTGAACAACGGATAGCTTTGGATAGCAAAAATCTGGAAGATCGATTGATGAAAACACGCACATTGGTTAACAGAATATTTTTGATGGAAAAGCAGCAGATCGAATTTGCCGCACGTCAGGGAGAGCTGTCGGACCCAGCAAATATTCTTAAAAAAGGGTACTCCATCACCACTTCTGAGGGGAAACTTGTTAAAAATCCGGAGGATCTTCACCAAGGAACCTTGCTAAAAACTACCTTTTTAAAAGGTGAATTATTGAGCAGAATAGTAGAAAATACAAAAAAATAATTCCGTATGAATGGCAAAAAAGGGCTATCTTACAAAGAGGCTATCCGTGAGATTGAAGAGATTCTTCTGCAAATAGAAAAGGACGAACCCGATGTAGATCAGCTTTCTGAGAAAGTGAAACGACTATCTTCTCTCATCTCTGTCTGCAGGGAGAAATTGGTTCAAACCGAGAATGAGATAGAAAAAATCCTTCAGGAGATAGAAAAAAGTTAGAATTTTCGAAAAAAAGCTATCTTTTCCTTGCTGATATTCAATAAATTCATAGTATCATTGTGTCGATTTAATTTTGCACCGGCACTTTTTCTTTCTTTTCAGGCCGGTAATCTACCCTTACAACCTTTTCCGGAATCATGAAAGAAGCGCTGTCTGTGCAAATTTGAATCAGGTCACAATTTGTTTAACGAAGAATTCATAGAAAATGGCGGGTTCGAAAATTGATTTTTCATTCGAAAATTTACATTTTTCGTGTGAGGGTGAGAACGATTGGGTTGAAAAGCAGTTGAACAGTGTGCTGAGTCGCATTCCGTCCCTGCTTGCCAGTCCAAGAGTAGGTGAAAGTATTGTCGAAGAGGTAATTGAAGTGAAAGCGGAAGCTGGAGATGACGCACCTGCGGCACCAGAAGCCTCCGGTGCAAAACCGGCAAAGGTCAGGAAACCTCGTGCGACCAAGGAAAAAGCGGTCAAACCGGAAGTTGAACCGGAAGCAGTATCCCCTGTGGAGCCTAAGGTAAGGAAGAAAAGGGTTGCAAAGGGAACGGAAGGCGTTGAAGCCAAACCGGCAAAAAAGGCAAAGGCTGCCAAGAAACCAGGAAGAAAGAAAAAGGTGGTCAAAGCCAAAAAGTCAGCCAAAAAGGTGACAGGTGAGGCGATTGATTCGCCCCTCAGTCAATTTCTGGCCGACAAGAAAGCTGCGACCAACCAGGTAAGGAAGTTCCTGGCTACCGCAGTTTTCCTCTCCAGAAGCAACCAGGTAACCAGGCTGTCCACGCCCATGATCTCCAAAGCGCTGAAACTATACGGTTTGGAGAAACTTCAGAATGCCAGCGATTGCCTGAATAAGAACGTGAAGAAGGGTTATTGTCTCAAAGAAGACAAAGAATTTTCCATCACGGACAACGGTTTCCTGGCGATCGAATAGATTCCCTGGTTAGAATTCGATAGACATTCCAAGAAGATAGCTTATTCCCGCCTGAGGGAACAGGCCATCTTCTTTTTGTCTGGTACCCCCCGAATAGTAGGAATAAACCCATCCATTCGATTCGTACTTCTGGTTGGTAAAGTTCTGCAGGGAGAAGAAGAAGTTCCATTGTTTCAAATGCTTGACGGGCATTTGGTAATCAATTTTGAGATGGTGCACATGGTAACTGTTCAGTGAACGATCCTGGCTCGAAGTATTATCCAGATACTGCCTGCCCACATAAAGTGACTGGATGGCAGCCGACCATCTCTCACCGGATTTCCAGCTCAACGTGCTTCCTGCGGTTACATCGGGAGAGAAGGCTATGTCTGTGGTTCCCAGATCATGAGCCACCTGCAAGGGCCAATTGTCCCAATCATCCACATATTCCACGAAGTTTTTGATTTTGTTGCGGCTGATGGTGAGGTGGTGTGCCCACGAAAAATGTTTTCCCAGAGGCAGCAACCCGTTGAATTCGACTCCCATGCGGTAACTTTTCGGAACATTTGTCATAATGGCCGATCCAACGTCGTTGATGCGTCCCGTAAGGATCAACTGGTCCTTGTAATTCATCCGGTAGAGGTTGACTCCCCATTGATAGCCCTTCTTTTCATACTTGTAACCGAGTTCCAGGTCATTCAACCTTTCAGCCACCGGACCGGGTTTGGTCGGATCGGCATCGGTATAATTGCTGCGGTTGGGCTCCCTGTGGGCAATGCCATAGGAAAAATAGAGACTTCCCTTGTGGGGCAAGGTATAATAAATCCCTGCTTTGGGATTTAGGAAATCAAACAGATGCTTTTGCGATATGTCGCGCAGGTTGTCGTCACTCCCGTTCAATCCATAATCGATGTGCCGGAACTGAAGATCAGCATAAACCGAAAGCCTCGAGGTGATTTGCCGGTTGATTTTGGCAAAGGCATTGTAATCCTCTTTCAGTCCGTGTGAGCGATACCACTCATGATCCAGCCCGTTCGCTCCATAATATTGGGCCCAGATTACCTTGCCAAAGTTGTCACCTGAATAGGTATTCCAGGCAGCGCCCAGGATAAGGTCAGATTTTTCAGATTTATAGGAGAGGGATCCGATGGCTCCGTAAAAATCATTATCCAGCCA
>JAJTBP010000260.1 GCA_021286825.1 Marinilabiliales bacterium
TTTCCTGGTCATTTCCCGATTTTTCTATCTTGTTGAGTTGATCCAGCAGCCAGAGTGCGTCGTTGAGCGGGATGTCAATGTTGTCGATGAAGTTGCCGCGACCACCCATGGCATGGTGCTTTTCGATGGTCAACTGGGCTCCGAAACTCCTGAAGAGGGAGTCGGCGAGGGCAAAGCACCGGCTTTTCAATTCTTGTGCCACCGGTTGTTCTTTGGCCTCCATCAGTTTGTTGCGGGCATCCCGAATGGCCTTTTCGATGCCGGAGGACTGTGCATTTTCCAGGCTGTTTCTGGCCTGTTGTTCCAGACTCGTTTCATAGACCAGTCGACGCCGGGTATAGGCATCGTAATAGGCACGGATCAATCCGCTTTGGAACCTGGGATTGGCCAGTACCGAGGGGGTAGCCATTTTCTCCATGTCCTGCCACATCTGAAGGGTGTGTTCTACCTGCTCGTTTGAGAGGAGGGCTCCCCTGAAATTTTCCTCCAGGGCCATCAATCCCCGGGTAACCCCTTCCGTGAAATCCGGTCCGATGAAATACCTGGCGTAATCCCGCAGGGTCTCTGTTACCGGGGTTTCGGGGTTCCAGTCTTGTCCGGTCCAGATGAATTTGTTGACATCGTCGTTGGTCCCTTCCGAATAGCTGATGCTTCCCTGGGCCAAGTTGGCATAGCGGTTGTGGATCAGTTTCTCATCCAGCGGCCGCGGGTTGATGCATTCACGTCCAAGGGTCATCGCAAAGGCGAGATCCCATTTGGGTACCGGATACTGGCAGCTGTAACTATGCGTAATGTCAGGATAAAGGCGGATCGGAATGGAAGGGTCGGTCACTTTGCGCACCTCCGGAAGCGGCATCTTGATCCAGGGACCGTAAACCACTCCGCCCAGCCAGTTGGGTTTTGCATTGATGTGTTTGAAGAAGTTGGCGTACCAGACCGTTCCCGGTTTAAAGGCTTGCGGAGAGACCCAGATCTTTGCCTGGGGGTGATATTTTTTCAGGACCTCTGCCTCTTTGGAGAGCCAGTCGAAGAGCGGATCCGGTTCAAGGTCTCCCGGATCGCCACCGGGTACGAATAGGGCATCCAATTTGGGAAGTATGGAGAAAATGTGTTCCCTCTCTGCCAATTCGGCTCGGATGCTGTCGGCCGAATGGTAATCGGAGTTCATGTTGGGATACCACATCCAGACATCAAGCCCGTAAGATTTGCAGATCCTGGCCTGTTCTACAATCATCTGAATGGCCGGGAGTTTCATGTGGACGCTGGTGGGATCGTCGTCGGTCCGCGGCGGCATGATCTCGATGCTGTTGGCACCGAAGAGGGCGAGGTCCCGAATGTAGCGGTCGTATTGGGCAACGCTCCAGGCATCGTAGGCATTGGTCTTCGGACGATAGCCCAGCTGATGGCCGCGGATGGGATAAACCGGTGTAGTGGAGAGATCGGTTGCGGGTGTGTAAAGAATGGAATGGTCAGACAGCGACATCTTCCGAAGCAGGTATCCGACACCGTAGAGGGCCCCACGTTCATCATGGCCTGCAATCACAATTTGGTTGTTTCCCAGGCAAACCAACTTGAAACCATCTTCCCCTGTGGGTTTGAGAGCCGCTAGTTTTCCCGGCAGGATGGGATCCAGTTTGCCAGTAGCCGATTCGAGGGTCACGACGATCAGCGGTTGATCTTTTGACTCCGGCTTTCCGGCGAATGCCGGTGATATCCCGGTGTGAAGGGCCAACTCTTCCTGCAGCACGGTTGCAGCCCGTAAGAGCAGGACATTTTTTTTGTCGGGGGTGTAGATACGGGTCCGGGAGAAATCGAGCCGTTGGGCTGCAGCCAACCAGGGGAAGGCGCAAAACAACAGCAGAATGGTGAGTCTGTTGAATCTTGTCATGTTCGTAGTCGTGTAGTTGTCAATAGTAGCGATGGCCTTTCAGGAACCCGAAAGGCGAGATAAATTTACATTTAAATTTCATTAAATTCGTGGATTGGATGGATCTGTTCCCTGGACATTCCCTGAGAAGGGCAATTGGCCTGACTGAGGATCGAATCCTTGGAGGCTGAAGGAGATTTTTTCGTCAGTTGCTTTTTGTAAAGCACAGGAAATGAGTCGATCATATCAGCCAACGGGCGGCTGCTCTGCGGATCTCCATGGTTCTTCCATCCCCTTGTTACAATTGCCCGAAGATTCGGATCCATCAACAACGATTCATTACCTTTCTATTTTACCCTATGAACAGAAGAGAGATGATTGGCAAAGTAGCTGCCGGCTCGGCGGCGACTGCAACACTTTACCCCTTTGGAGAGGCTGCTGCCTCTGTATTACCTGCCGGAGGATTGAAAGGCAACATTCGGCATTCGGTCAGTCAGTGGTGCTACGGAGACATTCCCCTGGATGATTTTGCCAGGGCGTGCAAGGAAATGGGTCTCGAATCCATTGAACTGCTCACAGAAAAGGATTGGGCCACCGTCAAATCACATGGCCTCACCTGCGCTGTGGGTTATGCCACCGATTGGGGAATCCCCAAAGGTTTCAATAAGTTAGAGAACCACGAGAAGCTGATCGCCGATTTTGAGGCGATGATTCCCAAGGCGGCTGCGGCAGGCATTCCCAATCTGATCTGTTTCTCCGGGAACCGGGAGGGGCAGAATGATCAGGCCGGGATGATCAATTGCGCCAAGGGTTTGCGTAAGCTGATGCCAACCGCGGAGAAACATGGTGTAACCCTGATCATGGAGTTGCTCAACAGTTATGGTCACAAGGACTATATGTGTGACAAGACTACCTGGGGGGCTGCCTTGTGCGAGATGGTGGGATCGGAAAGATTCAAATTGCTTTACGACATCTATCACATGCAGATCATGGAGGGAAATGTCATCGATACGATCCGCAAAAACAAATCATACATTGGCCACATCCATACCGGTGGTGTGCCCGGCAGGCATGAGCTGGATGAGACGCAGGAGCTTTATTATCCTGCCATCATGAAAGCCATTGTGGAGACCGGATACAAGGGATTTGTCGGACAGGAGTTCGTTCCGACCGGTACGGACAAATTGGCATCCCTTAAAAAATGCATCCTGATTTGTGATGTCTGATAACTGTCAACCCGGGTAATGGGTTTGATCCCAGTTTTGTGTTTTATTCAATAGTTCAATATCAACGTTGTAAATTTTATCTCATGCGTAAGATTCTTTATTTTGCTTCCTTGGTACTGTTGGTCGCCTCCTGCAGTACGAAACCGCACTTTACCATTACCGGTAATGTGGAAGGACTTCCCGATGGAACCGTCTATTTGAAGTTGCGTTCTGGAACACAGGTCACGACCATTGACTCTGCCAAGAGTGTGGGTGGTAAGTTTGTTTTGAAGGGAACGGTCGTCGTTCCGGAACAATATGGCTTGGTTCTGGGGGAACGCAAGCAGGTTGGAGTGATGGTAGAAAACAAAGACATTACCGTCACTGGCAAGGCCGATGATCTCAAAAGTCTGGTCATCAAAGGATCAGTTTCTCAGGACGAGATGAAGACTTTGGATGAAAAGAGTGGGGCTTTGAATAACCAGATGCATGATCTGTACGGTAAATATTCGGAAGCGAAGAAGGCCGGAAATGCTGAGGTTATGGCAAAGCTTGAGAAACAGCGGGATTCACTCGACGACCTTCAGACGCAGGTCATGAAAAATTTCATTGCATCGAATCCCAATTCATTTGTGGCTCCTGTGATTCTCCAAAGAATTCAATATGGCATGGAAGCCGATGAGATTGATGGTTATCTGAAGAAGTTCTCGGCTGAAGTGATGAAGAATCAGGTGGCCAAGGGTCTTGCTGACCGTGTGGCTGTTTTGCAGTCAGTCGCTGTCGGAAAGATGGCTCCGGATTTCACCCAGAATGATTCCATCGGCAATCCGGTCAAGCTCTCGGATGTCTATTCCAAACATGCATACACGCTGGTCGATTTCTGGGCTTCCTGGTGCGGTCCTTGCAGGGGAGAAAACCCAAATGTAGTGGCCGTTTGGAAGGATTACAATGCCAAAGGATTTCATGTCATGGGTGTATCCTATGACAACGACAAGGGAAAATGGCTCCAGGCTGTGGCATCCGATAAGCTTACCTGGACACAGGTTTCCGACCTGAAGGGCTGGGGAAATGCCACTGCAGCCATTTACGGGATCAACTCCATTCCAGCCAACCTGCTGATTGACCAGACGGGTAAGATCGTTGGCCGGAACCTTCGCGGCGAAAAGTTGCGGGAGACCATTGCCGGATTGCTCAAGTAAGAGCCATTTGCGCAGGGAGCCAGAAAGCGAAGCGTGGATGAGTGGACGAACCAGGATCTGCTCATCCATTCTCCGCTGTTTCCGTTACATCCTTTCGGCCGATTTGTAATCGTTTGTTGCCTAACCGGCGGATCTTTCGGTTTTTAAAGGATGGTTTCGTTACAAAGTGCAGATTGGATAGTATAAGGTAAATAATATTCGAACCATGAAAGAATTTACACTGACGACACCGGCACTGCTGTTTTCTGCCATCTCCCTGATCCTCTTGGCCTATACCAATAGGTTTCTGAGTTATGCTGCCTTGATTCGTGACCTTCACAGCAAGTTCCAGAAAAACCGGGATAAAATCCTGCTTGGCCAGATTGCCAATCTCAGACGCAGGCTCTACCTGACAAAGAACATGCAGATCTTCGGTGTGAGCAGTCTGTTTCTTTGTGTGCTGACCATGTTCATGATTTATACCGGATATCCCAATGAGGCTTTCTGGGTGTTCGGACTGGCACTATTGCTTCTGATCATTTCGCTCGGATTGTCCATCCTGGAGATTCAGATTTCGGTCCACGCCCTGGATCTTCATCTGAGTACCATGGAGGGAAAGGAGGTGACTTCAGCTGACGGCAGAAAGTAGGGGCAAACCATGTAATAGTCGGGGAGTTTGTAATAATGAACTCCCCGACTATTG
>JAJTBP010000261.1 GCA_021286825.1 Marinilabiliales bacterium
GGATAAACTGGAAGAGATTGAAGAAAATGTAAAGCACAGATACCCGGGAGCGGCTCCCGTCACGATTGAACATGCGATTAAGCAGGAAACCGTCCGTTTCCAGAATGAAGCAGCAAGGGTATTCAATGGAGTGCTGAATGAATACATTGAAAATGTCCGCAAAGCCCATGAACAAAGAATCGATACGGCCAATCCGGATGAAGTAATCAATGTGGGCTGGGAACAGGATAACAAGGAGAAGGCCCAAGAGATCATCACTGAATTTTCTGAGTGGATGTTTCAGCACAAGGATGAACTGATGGCTTTGCAGATTTTCTACAACCAACCCTACAGAAGGCGGGAACTGACCTACGGCATGATCAGGGAGGTATTGGAGCGGTTGCAGCAGGACAAACCGACGCTGGCTCCTTTGAATGTTTGGAGAGCCTATCAGGCATTGGATTTGTGCAAAGACTCCCCGCGAAATGAGTTGACGGCCATTGTCTCCCTGATCCGTAAGGTGAGCGGTTTGGACAGCAGTTTGAACACCTATGATAAAATTGTGGACAAGAATTTCCAGGATTGGGTATTCAAAAAACATTCCGGGGCCGGTGAAAAGTTCAATGAAGAGCAGATGCAATGGCTCCGAATGATCAAGGAGCATGTCACCAACAGCTTCCACATTGAAAAGGATGATTTTGACCTGAACCCCTTCAATGCCCAGGGTGGATTGGGTAAGATGTGGCAGTTGTTTGGGGAGCAGACGGAAGAGATTATTAATGAGTTGAATGAAGTATTGGCAGCATAAAACTTAATTCCTACAATGTTTGAGAAAGATCCCTCCTTCCCTTTTCACAGGTTTTTAGATGAAGCCGGTGACACTACTGTTTACGGCAAAGGGAAAAAGGATGTCGTGGGGTGTGAAGGTGTGTCGCACTGCTTCATCATTGGTATGGTAAAATTCAGGGAACCACTGGAACCATTGCGCCGAAAAATAATTGATTTACAAAATTCAATAGCCAGGGATCCCTATTTCAATGTGGCTAGCATACAGAAAAAAGTCAGCGGAGCCGGCTATTATCTGCATGCCACAGATGACCTTCCTGAAGTGCGCAAAATATTTTTCGATTTCATTAAGCAAATTGATTGTAGCTTTGAAGCGGTCGTTGCCACCAAGTCTATGGTAAAATTTGAAACAAAATATCATTTAAAGGAGGAGTACCTCTATGCCGATATTCTTTCACATCTGCTCAAGAATAAATTGATGCTGAAAGAAGAACGATTAGTTTTAAACATCTCTGCAAGGGGGAAAAGCACCAAAAACCATAATTTGGAACTTGCCCTGGCCAAGGCGAAGCAACGCTTTGAGTCGACCCACGATGGAGTATCCATGAAAACCAGAATCGTTTTCAACATTACCTATCCTACCATTGAGCCACTCCTGAACGTGGCCGATTATTTCTGCTGGGCCATCCAGCGGGTCTTTGAAAGAGGTGAAACCCGCTTTTATGATTTCTTAAAGGAGAAAATTTCGTTGGTGATCGACCTGCACGACAAAGAAAAGTACAATAAATTTAAAAACTATTACGGACCCAAAAATCCTTTGACTGCTGCCAATAAAAAAAGCCCGCCGATGCACTGATCTTGGGTTAACACCCTTGAAACGACTTGTAGTCGACGTTCATGCAAAGCAGACTTCAGAGTTCAAAAATAGAATTTATTATTAACAAATCCAAGTAATCGCATGAAAATCTGCAAGTTTAACACCATATTCAATCAAATATTGATGTTCTATCCAAAATGAACCTAAATATTCAAATACCAGAACACTGGCAAATAAAGAGATTAATAGATGTGTGTAAATGTGTAACAGGAACTACGCCGTCAAAGAATGATTCATCAAATTATGGATCATATCTGCCTTTCGTAAAACCACCACAGGTTGTAGATACACCAATCAATTATGCTCCTGAAATGCTTTCTGACAAGGGAGCAAATAAGGCAAGAATTTTACCTGTAGATTCAGTTTTAGTAACTTGTATCGGAAATCTGGGTAGAACTGCGATAAATAAAGTCCCGGTGGCTTTCAATCAACAGATAAACGCCATAATTCCTTCGATGAATATAGATGGAAGGTTTCTTTTTTATCAAGCACAATCAAACGAATTTAGAAAGCAACTGGAAAATTTATCATCTGCAACTACAGTAGCAATTGTTAATAAGGGAAAATTTGAAACCATAAATATTGTTCTCCCACCCCTCCCCGAGCAACTCGCTATCGTCTCCAAAATCGAAGAACTTCTCAGCGATTTGGAAAACGGCAAACAGCAATTGTTATTGGCGCAACAACAATTAAAAATTTACCGGCAGAGTTTGTTGAAATGGGCATTTGAAGGAAAACTCACTAACAAAGGGTTAAATGTTGGCGAATTACCAAAGGGATGGGAATGGGTTAAAAATAAAGATCTCTTAAAATATGTAACAAGTGGATCAAGGGACTGGAAGCAATATTATTCTACAAAAGGTTCTCATTTTGTGAGAACTCAAGATATAAATTCAAATAAACTTGAAATTGCGAATTCTGCTTTTGTTGATTTACCTGAAAAAGTTGAAGGTAAGAGAAGTTTGATTGAAGAAGGTGATATTTTAATGACAATTACTGGTGCTAATGTTGGTAAAGTTGCAGTCGTAGATTTCTCAATTAAGGAAGCCTATGTTAGTCAATCTGTTGCTCTTTTGAAATACCATGACAAGAGAATAACAAAATACCTTTGGTACTTTTTTCAAGCTCAAGGTTATGGTAAATCATTTATTGAAAAACTTGTTTATGGTGTTGGTAGACCTGTACTTAGTTTGGAAAACATGAGAGAGGTTGACGTTTTAATTTGTCCAATAGAGGACCAGAAACAAATCATTGATGAATTAGAAAGCAAACTAACTGTCTGCGACAAGATTGAAGAAACCATCAGCCAAAGCTTGCTGCAAGCTGAATCATTGAGGCAAAGCATTTTGAAAAAGGCGTTTGAAGGAAAATTGGTATGATGAGGCGCAAACGCAACGGATTACAGGGGGGATGGGGACAGAAATGATGATATCGACAGGAATTTTGATGGGCGTTGTAGGGACAGGTTGCGATATAGGGACAGGTCGCGACCTGTCCATACGGCATGCATCGCACATTAAAAAGACCTTTGAGGGTAAATTGGTATGAGAGAACGGAAAAGAAACCGATTGCGGGGATTCGATTATACATCCGACAACCTCTATTTTGTCACCGAATGTGTACAGGACCGGGATTGCTGTTTTGGCGAAATAGGTACGATTCAACACGAAACCAACCATGACAATTCCACAGGCGACAAGGTCATTGGTGCCAACCATCCGGAGATGGTCCTGAACCAATACGGTCTCATTGCCGCCCAACAATGGAATTGGTTGGCAAAACAATATCCATATGTTGTTTTGCACGCATTTGTGGTCATGCCCAACCACATCCACGGGATAATCGAAATCAATCGCGCATCCATGGGCAACGACGTAGGGACAGGTCGAGACCTGTCCCATATCCATTATCAAACCAATTTATCCGATATCATCCCCCCAAACGACGATCCTGTTGCGATTGGTGATGGTCATGATCGTGACCGTGATCATCATCCCCCATATGATCTCTTGCCCAAAATCAAATCATTGTCCGAATTGATGGGGGCCTATAAAACCACCGTTTCCAAAATGATACATTTGTCGGGATATACGGGATTTGCGTGGCAACGATCATTTTACGACCACATCATCCGCGATGAAAATGAATTTCGAACGATTTCCGATTATATAAAAAACAATCCGATCAAATGGGATCAGGATAAATTTTACAAATAATGAGCAACAATACCTCCTCCATCGTCTCCAAAGTCTGGTCATTCTGCAATCCGCTCCGGGATGTCGGGGTGGGTTATGGTGATTACCTGGAACAATTGACCTACCTGCTTTTTCTGAAGATGGCGGATGAATACAGCAAACCACCCTACAGCCGGCAACTCAACATACCAAAGGAATACAATTGGGAGAGTTTAACCGGCATCAAAGGGGCAGAACTGGAGTTGCACTATTCTGTTTTACTGCGTGAATTAAGCACACAGAAAGGTATTTTGGGGCAAATCTTTACGAAGAGCCAGAACAAGATTCAGGACCCTGCCATGCTTGCCAAGATCATTGACATGATTGACAGTGAACAATGGCTGGTAATGGGTGCTGATGTAAAAGGTGATATTTATGAAAAATTGCTAGAGCAAAATGCGCAGGATGTAAAGAGTGGTGCAGGGCAATATTTCACACCAAGACCCCTCATCCGGGCGATGGTCGAATGCATCCAGCCCCAACCCATGAAGACCATTGCGGATCCTGCCTGTGGCACAGGGGGCTTCTTCCTGGCAGCCTATGATTACTTGGTCTCCAACAACAAACTGGATAAGGAGCAGAACAAGTTCATCAAACTTCAAACCTTTTATGGGAATGAAATCGTTGCCGGAACAAGAAGACTGGCATTGATGAACATGTTTTTGCACAACATTGGAGACATTGACAGTGATAATTTCATTTCTCCTGCTGATGCGCTGATCGCAGCATCCCCCACCACCTATGATTATGTCCTGGCCAATCCACCATTTGGTAAAAAAAGTTCACAGACCTTTACCAATGAAGAAGGTGAATTGGAAAAGGATGATCTCACCTATAACCGTCAGGATTTCTGGGCAACCACGAGTAACAAACAGTTGAATTTTGTACAGCATATCCGATCCATGCTTAAAACAACAGGATTGGCAGCCGTTGTGGTTCCGGATAATGTCCTTTTTGAAGGAGGAGCCGGTGAAACTGTCCGAAAGAAATTGCTGGAAACAACCGATCTGCATACCATCCTAAGACTACCCACCGGGATCTTTTATGCCCAGGGAGTAAAAGCCAATGTGATCTTC
>JAJTBP010000262.1 GCA_021286825.1 Marinilabiliales bacterium
ATACCGCTCCGCATCAGTCATCGAATGGACGCTGCAGATGTCGTCGTGCGTAATCATAAGTCTGTTTGGTGTTAGTTCGAATAAGCCGGTTAAAGTGAGCCTGTTAACCTTGGGTGTGGGCTGATTGAAACTGGCTTTCCCTATCAAAGCTATAGAAATATTGGGATAAGCGATAATGACTTATGTTAGATTTTTAGAAAAAATCTGATTTTTTTAGATTTTTAGACAAATAATCGACACTTGGTTCCTGTTTTGCGATTTTGGAAGGTTGGATTGTAGACTTTTTCATCACATCCAAAGCTGGGGAATCCGCCCAATTCTGTTTCCGGCAGGAGAGCCATCAGGCTAAGGGACGGGTCAGGGAATGAAGAGTTTGGTGGCGTTTTCCTTTTCGGAGTCGGAGAGTTCCTCCATGGAAGCAAGGGCGGTTTTGATGCGTGATTTGAACTGCCAGCAGGTCATCTGCCGTAGGGCGAGTCGCCGTGCCAGTTCATAGGAAGAAATATCCTGGTTGCCCCGACAGACGTTGAAGGCGATGTAAAAGGCTTTGCTGACCGGAAATTTGCAATTGTGAAAGAGGGTACCTGCCGTGGCCGACTCTTCGCTTTTGCATTTGGTACATCTTCTGGAGTGGGGAGTCTTTCCCGGACAAAAATTGGTATGTCCGCATTTACGGCACACAAAACCTTCCTGCCATTTCAAGTCGGCAAGGAAAGCGAGGCATTGTTCATCGCTTTGGAAGAGGGCATTTATCTCTTCTTCGCTCCAATGGTCCGGAAAAAAGCTTTTCATCCGATTCAGACCTGGTTAAGCATGAGAATCCAGGTTTCCTTGGGACAAAATTAGTGATAAACTGACGATATAAAAAGGGGATCGCTGATCCTTGACTTTGTCTGGACGAGGCATGGGACTTCCGTCCGCAGAGGGATCCTCATCCTGCGTGGCAAGTGAACCCGCAAGCGACAATAAAAAACCACTGTTGGTGAATAAGTTGTCTCATAAAAGCTTACCTTGGATCCGTTAAATCGGGTCTATCCCCTGACTACCGCCTGCTACCGATCCTAACCGGCATTCTTATTCCAACAAAAACAACTTTTGGGTTTCTATCTTCCCTGCTTTTTTATGAGAGTGAGCGGGGGTAACTTTATGATGAGCAGCTTGTGCACGGCGCTTAGGCAGAACCGAAAAGCCTGGTAACAGAGTAGGAACGATTTCTAAATCTGGAAAAATGAAAGAGCTGGAAAAATCAGAACTGATGGCGATCAATGGTGGAGCAAATCTCGGTACCAAAGTGATCAAGGGAGGCTTTTGGGGAGTGATAGCCGCGGCTATCATAGAGCATTGGACCGAAGTTAAATCCGGGATCATTGATGGTTGGAATGACGCAATGGCAGATTAACCCCCCAAAAATCCAGTTGCCATGAAAAACAGTAATTTTTACACAACCTGTATGTTGTTTGAAGAACTCTCCATGGAAGAGTTAAGGTTTTTAAATGGAGGTGCCCCTGATAAGTCAAAATCCTCCTTCTACTACGATGCCTTCTATGCAGTGGGCAGAATTTTAGGTGAGGTCGTTCATTTTATCAAAGAATCGGAAGTCTTAACTTATGATTTTTGGGTGGAATGGGGATACGATATTTTGTGAAACCAAAGGGTGAGTTTGGGAATTTTCCCATCTCACCCTTCATTTATTTCTTATGGAAACATTCAAATATGCATTGCTAACCTTGGCAATCTTGTCAGTCATTATTTTTTTGTATAGGGCATTTTTTACGAATGTAGAATTGAGCCAACATCTATTCAAGTTGTACATTGGATTATTCGCAGGTGCCCTCTACTTGTTAATCGTTTGGTTCGAAGGCAGGCCACGAAAGTAGTTGGGCATACAATCCGTGGACACCTTCATTACATAACCGTTCTTGGTTCAGATGTTTCCAAAAGGGTGAACATCCTTGATTGTTATGGGCCAACAGCGAAGCTTATTTTCATGCCAACAAAAAAGGGTCATCCGGTTCTATTGCGGACAACCCTTTCCAATCTCCTGATCAGACAGATTATTTGACAATCGGCCTGAGTTCGATGTTGCGGTAACTTACTTTTCCATGATCCCCTTGCAAATAGATGGGACCGGGAATGAATTCATCCGCTGTGATGGCGCCACCGGTACATCCCAACACCGGTTGATTGTCGATGATGGTGACTCCATTCAACTTGACCGTCACATGCCGGTCGCAGAGTGTGATGTCGACATCCTGCCAGGTACCTGCCGGCTTCTCTGCTGAAACGGATGGAACGATTCTGCTGTAAAGGGCTCCCATGTTGTGGGAATCGAGCGGTTTGCCATAGCTGTCGAGTACCTGAATCTCATAGATGCCACGGAGATAGATTCCGCTGTTGCTTCCGGCCGGTACGTTGACCTGTAGTTTCAGGTTGAAGTCTTCAAATTTTTCGGTGGTGCAAAGGTTTCCATAAGAGAGGTGTGGTTGTCCCTCCTTTTGCACCGGATCGTTGACAAGGGTTCCCTCGACGACCGACCAGCCGCTGGTCTTGCCCTCTTCCATCAATTTCCAACCGGTAAGGTCCTTGCCGTTGAAGAGTTTGATGGGTTTTCCGAAAACGAGTTTGGAAAGGTCCGGTGCAGCCGGAACATCCGCAATCTTCTTCCCGGTAAAGCGGGTATAGGTACAACTGCCATCTTTTTCCGGATTGACCATTTCGCCTACCAGCAGGTCACCAAACAACTGAAACCGGTAAAGAACTTGGACGGTATGGGTTCGGGTCGGGGCACCAGCAGCATCTGTGGTTCGTACGTAGTTGCGGGTTCGTGTCACCACCAGGGTCTCTTTTTCCATGTAGACGCTGGTAACAGGTTCAACGCTTCCACCGTACCAAAGCAGACTGGCATCGATGTAAGTATCCATCTGTTTGACTTCCAGCCAACCGGCACCTCCGGGGAGATAGAGTCCCCATCTGCCGAGAAATGGCTTGACCGAATCCATGGCGGAGGAGACATTGGGTACTGCAAGCATTAGGACGAGCACCCAGATAAGATTCAATTTTCGTAACATGTGAGTTGATTTAAATTGGTTTCATGCAGAGTTGACGCAACTCTCCCCCAAAGGTAGAAAAACTATTCTCGAAATAGGAAACCCGTTGATTTTTCCCCTTGGAACAATTTCGTACATCACCCTTCCATGACCGGCAGGTGATCGGCTCTTCAAAAAAGTAGCCTAAAAGAGCGAATCGACACCCTGAATCGCATCAAGTTTTATGGGTCTGCCCTTGGAGATACCCACCCCGATGACCTTGGCATGGGATACAAGCTTGTTCTCAGGCAATAGGTAAATGTCTTGCTCGAAAATGAGTCTTAGGTGTCCTTCACGTCTTGTCCTCACAGTCACTTTGAATTGGTCTCCGCTTCGCAAGGAATACTTGTAATCGATCTCTACCCGCGAAACAATCAAATCGATGCCTATCTCATGAAGCGCAGCAAAATCGATCTTTTTTCCCAACAGATACTGATGACGGGCATGTTCGTAGTAATGCTGGTAATTGGCGTTGTTGACAATCCCCTGCAGATCACACTCGTAATCACGCACATCGAATGCCAGTTCGTAAGGTGTCTGAAGATTGTTATCCATGGACGAAGGAGTTGTTAATTATCGCGCGATCAGCAGATAGTAGTTCTTCTTTCCTTTTTGCACCAACAGGTATTTGCCATTGATGAGCAGATCCTTTCCGATCATTTGATCCGGCGATTCCAGTTTGGCTTTGTTCAGAGAGATGCCTCCACCGGCCATGGTCCGACGAGCCTCACCTTTGGACGAAAAAATTTCGCTCTTTTCGGCCAACAGATCGATGATGTTGATCCCCTTTGCAAGTTCTTCGAGGGAAAGGCTAAACTGAGGGACTCCTTCGAAAATGGAGAGAAAGGTCGATTCATCCAATCTCCTCAATGACTCTTCGGTCCCTTTGCCAAATAGAATTTCCGATGCTTCAACAGCTGTTTGGTAAGCTTCTTCCGAATGCACCATACAGGTGACCTCCTTGGCCAACCGTTTTTGCAGGTTGCGCAAGTGGGGAGCCTCTTGGTGCTCAGCGATGAGTTGATCGATTTCTTCTCTCGAAAGCAGCGTGAATATCCGGATGTAACGCTGGGCATCTTCATCCGAAGCGTTCAGCCAAAACTGGTAGAACTGATAGGGTGAGGTTCTTTCGGCATCCAGCCAAACATTGCCAGACTCTGTCTTTCCGAATTTGGTGCCATCGGCCTTCTTGATCAACGGACAGGTAAGGGCAAAGGCTTCTCCTCCCAATTTTCTCCGGATCAGTTCGGTTCCGGTGGTGATGTTGCCCCATTGATCGGAACCACCCATCTGAAGTTTACAGTTTTTTTCCTGGAAGAGATGCAGGAAATCGGTTCCCTGCACCAGTTGGTAGGTAAACTCGGTAAAGGACATTCCTGAGCCACTGTCGGAATCCAGCCTCTTCTTGACTGAATCCTTTGCCATCATATAATTGACCGTAATGTGCTTTCCAATGTCGCGGATGAAAGCCAGAAAGGAAAAATTGCTCATCCAATCGTAGTTGTTTACCATCTCTGCGGCATTCGGAGCATCGGACTCGAAATCCAGAAAACGGGACAGTTGTTTTTTGAGGCACTCCTGGTTGTGTCGAAGGGTGGGTTCATCCAACAGGTTTCGCTCCTGCGATTTACCGGAAGGATCCCCGATCATCCCGGTTGCACCTCCGACAAGGGCTATCGGTTTGTGACCGGCCAGCTGAAAATGCTTCAGCATCATGACACTCACGAGGTGACCGATGTGCAGGGAGTCTGCAGTCGGATCAATGCCCACATAGGCAGTGGTCATCTCTTTGGCCAGTTGTTCTTCGAGCCCGGGCATCTTGTCATGGACCATGCCTCTCCAGGAAAGTTC
>JAJTBP010000263.1 GCA_021286825.1 Marinilabiliales bacterium
CGACCCGTTGTCTGGGGCCTCCCCCTCCGCTTCTTTCGGTTTGACTGGTTCCCCTTTCCGGACAAACCGGATGAAACTGTTGTCACTGGCCATGGCAGGGGTCTCCATGGGGATGTAGATTTGTGTTCCATCCTGGGAGACGATGTTGGCATCCAGTCTGACTTTTTCACCTGCGCCTGTAATCAGCAGATCTCCGGCAGCATGGGCTTCTCCATAAAAGAGCGAATTGTCGGCCGGACTGGTTTTCAGAACTTCGATCTTATTTGTTTTCAGTCCGATGTTGTATTTCAACTTTCCAAACATCTTGTGCGTGATGTAGCCGTTCAGGATGGCGGTGTTGTTCTCGTTGTCGTGGAGGGTTATTTTCCTGAAGGCAATGGTGTCGTCGGCAAATTCGATGAAGTGGTCAAATTTGTAGGTAACCTTGGTATAATCCACTCCGATTTTTGCATTTGTCAAATCGACTTTCCCCAGGAAGCAAGGATCATCAAAGGTTCCGGTCACATTGACAATGCCGTTGGCTTGTCCGCTCACGCCATTGGAAAAACTGGTCAGGAACGGAAAGATCGACTCCAGGTGAAAATCCTGGAATCGTGCCCGATAATGGAGGGAATCGGTGGATGGGGTATAATAGCCGTTGATAAACAGTGAAGTCGTATCGTTCCGGTTGAGCATGATCGTTGAATAGAGTCGTTTGTCCTCCTGATTCCATCGGTTTTCGAAGGAGACGTCTCCATAGTGATTCTTCTCAAAATGGAAATTTCGTATGTAGAGGGCGCTGTTCAGAAAAAAGGAATTTGGAACATTGGAGAGTTCTGTTGACCCGCTTAATTCACCTTCGATCCCTATTTTTTGTTTGGATATCAGATCAAAAAACCCCAGGTTGATTTTGTTCAGATGAATTTTCAATCGATCGTCTGGATTGGCCGAGACCTGACCGTTGATCCGCAGGTACTCATCCCCATGATGCAGGTTGAAGCCACTAAGCACCATGCGCGTAGAATCCAGATGGATGGTACTCTTGTCAAAATGCCAGGTCGTATCTGCAATGACTACATCGGATGGTTTCATGGTAAAATCGGCTATGCGCATCCCATCCTTGTCTTTCGAAAAGATCCCTTCGGTTATGATCTTTCCCGTGTAATCCTTCTCATGGGCCTGACCCCATCCCAAGGTCGATTGCAGCGTGTCGTTGAACAGCGTATTGTCGAGCGAGAGGTCGTCCAGTTGGTAGCTGCCACCCATGGCGAGATTGTGCATCGTCAATAGGGATTGCCACCTTTTCCCGTCTCCTTTCGAAGTGAATCGGATATCGGTGGCTTTCAGGTTGCGAAAGGTCAAATCTCCTGCAGTGCACTCCAAATGAAGACTTTTACTGGCGGAGTTGATCTCCCCTTTCAAGGCAATGGGTGAATTCGGAGTCATTTCCGGCAGATAGAAGAAGGTGATCATCTCCGGTTTCTTCACATTCAGGTCGAAGTTGAAGACATTGATCCCGGTTGCCGTCCCTTTTCGGAAAGGAAGATCAGACGAGGGCAGGTAGTGCTGCAGGTAATCGCGGAGGGTCAGGTCGATCTCCAGCAATTTGTATTTTCCCGAAACATTTGCATCCGCAATGTCGGACCGGAAAGTTAGGGTGTTGATCTCTGCCGAGTTGGCCGTTTGCAACACCAGACTATTTACGCTGAAGGTTTTGTCCTGTCGGGCAAGTTTCAGTTTTTTTACATCGATCGTTCCATTTAATTCGTCGATGTTTTTCCCGGTGAAATTTGCCTCCATGTCGAACGAACAGGTGGCTTCTTTATGCAGGTTGTCTAATCCCAGCAAATTAAGATTGGCAGTCTTTACTTTGGATGAAAAATTGAAGACCGGCGTCTTGCTTTCCAAATCGGCCTTGCCGAGAAAAGAGAGATTCAGATTTTTGTCACGGATGGTTAATTGGCCATCATAGCTCTTGTTACTGGCCTTTCCGTTTACATAGATGGAATCGATCCGTGTATTGCGGAAATAGAGACTATCGATGTTGCCGGCAATGGTTGCGTCGAATTTCTCCCCATTCTTTTGAAGGACCACTTCGGAGTGAAGGGTGATCTCTCCAAGCGGATCATAGCCAATGAACTTGCCAAGCTTGAATGATTTGGCATCCAGCAGCCCCTTAAATTTCATCGAACCAGACAGGGACGGGGAGATGGCAATATCGGTAGAGAGGGATCCCAATTCACCGTCCAGTTTTCCATAGGCAACGAAATCAGAAGGAAATCCGCTGAAGGTTCCATGATAGGTCAGGTCCACATCATCCAGCATGGACTTTGGAATGTTGGGATAGGGTCGAACCGATGATTCGGGTAGCCGAATCTTGGCAAAATCGTTGAAATTGAATGTGTTGTTGTAGAATTTCAAGAAGATGTAGGTGTTTTGCCAATCGGGCAGCCCTTTCAGTTCCAAATCGGCATTGAAGGATGTTTTTTGACCGATTCGGAAGTTGAGCTCTTTGAATTTGAGGTTGTCTACGGTTCCCCTCATTTTGCCTGAAAAGATGATGGGCTCTTCCATACCCCAGATATCCGGTATAAAATAAGCAGCATCCGCCAGCGACACGACGGATTCAGAGACATCTCCTTCATATGCGTACTGATAGGCCAGTGGCAGATCTTCCAATTTCCGTACCGGATGAATGCCGTCTGGAATCAGCCCTTTTCGCTTGACTACCTGCATGGAATCACAGAAAATCCTTGAATTGGGCGAGATCATGGCAAAATTGCTTGCATGTATTCCCGAGTCGTCGACCAGGGCCTTGAAAGTCAGGTTCTTCACGGAATATCCTGATTTTTCTACAAAGGAGGCGTTGTCAAGGAGCATGGTCAATCCGGCCGCGTTGTGCGACATGTGGACAAGCGAGAAGTTGATCTTTGAAACGTCGAGGTCGTTGAAGTCAATTCCCTTGTGTTGGATCGTATCGGCAAAGGGTTTCCTAAAGCGGATGCCGGCATCCCGGACAAATAGGTTGTTGAAATGAATTTCCCATGGGGTGTTGGCGTTTTTGACAGCTGGAGCTGATCGTCCCAACGAATCCAGTATAAATTGAAAATTGGTTCCGGTCGTATCCTGAAAGAGATGGACTTTTGCCCCTTCCACCATGATTTCATCGAGGTGCACCCTTTTACTGCCCATGCGAATGCTGTCGATCCGAACGTTGAGACGGTCGATGAAAATGAGGGTGTCTTTTTTCTGGTCTTGCACGAGCACCTTCTCAAGTGGCACCCTGTCGAAGAAAGAGATATCGATCGATCCCACCTGAATTGTGGTACCAAAGGTCTGCCCCAACTGCTCCATCAGCCACCTTACAGCAGCCGTCTGTACGGCATTGCTTTGCATGGCATAATAGACAAGCACAGGGATACCGATGAGGAGCGCCAAGAGGACGAGAAGGCTCCTAATCATTTTTTTGATACCTTTGCGCGGTTGTGGCACGGGTGTTTGCTCGTCTGTCACCTGAAGGATTTTAAGCGTGATCGGTTAAGGATTGGCGTCACCGGGAACGGATCCGGTCATGACAATATCCGGGTTTTTTATCATTCAGTTTGAATGGGCTAATTTAATACTTTTTACGGAGTTGCAGGAGTTGGCCGGCCTTTGAAACACAAAATGAAAACAAATAAAGAGATCGTAATTCTGGGTATTGAATCCTCTTGCGATGATACGTCGGCAGCGGTCATGCGCAACAACTTTTTGCTGAGCAATGTTGTAGCCGGACAGGCAGTACACAAAGCCTACGGCGGAGTTGTGCCGGAGCTTGCCTCGCGTGCGCATCAGCAAAACATCATTCCGGTCGTGGACCAGGCCATCCGAAATGCCGGTCTCACCCTTGAGGAGGTCGATGCGGTGGCTTTTACGCGCGGACCTGGATTGTTGGGTTCCCTGCTGGTTGGTGTCTCTTTTGCCAAAGCCTTTGCCCTGGCCCGAAACATTCCCATGTTGGAGGTAAACCATTTGCAAGGTCATGTGCTTGCCCATTTTATTCGGGAGGAGGGGGGAGCGACAGAACAGCCGGCCTTCCCGTTCTTGTGCCTGTTGGTTTCGGGTGGCAATTCTCAGATCATTCTGGTTCGGGACTATCTCGACATGGAGGTGATTGGCCAGACGATTGATGATGCAGCCGGGGAGGCATTTGACAAGTGTGCCAAAGTCATGGGACTTCCTTATCCGGGTGGACCCCTCATCGATAAACTGGCCAAAGAGGGAAATCCCAATGCGTTCATTTTTTCGAAACCCAGGATACCCGGTCTTGATTACAGTTTTAGCGGATTGAAGACCTCCTTCCTCTACCTGTTACGGGATGAGGTGGCGAAAGACCCCGACTTTATCGTAAAAAATCAGGCGGATATTTGTGCTTCCCTGCAATATACCATCATTGAAATTCTGATCCAAAAATTGAAATTGGCAGCCCGTCAAACGGGTATTCGTGAAATTGCCGTAGCTGGAGGAGTCTCGGCAAACTCGGGTCTCCGTCAGGCATTGATCGAAACGGCGAACAGGCAACACTGGAAAATGTTCATTCCCCCGTTTAAGTTTACAACCGACAATGCGGCGATGATCGCCATGACCGGGTACTACAAATATCAAAAAGGAGAATTTGCGACCCAGGATATGGTGCCATTCTCGCGTGCCATCATTGGCTGAGCGGTGCTTTGTTTCTCATCCAAACCCATTAATCGTTACAAATCAGATGTCTGCCGAAGGATTGCCTTCGGCTGGTCACCCACCATAAAAAACCCGGAATCCTCAGGGAAACCGGGTTTTTTATGTGTGGTTTGTATGGTCTACCAGGCAAACATCGGATAATCCTTCATCGCCTTGTTGACCTCGGCCCGTACAGCCAGGATGTTTTGTTCATTGTCAACATCTGTGAGCACTTTGTCAATGAGTTCGACGAT
>JAJTBP010000264.1 GCA_021286825.1 Marinilabiliales bacterium
GACCCTGGACCGGGTGGCTTCTACGACAACCTGGGCTCGCTCTCCTCCTGGCGTCACATCAAGGCACAGAAAAGCTGGGAGGAAGATCCCGGCAGCCTCGAATCGCCACGGGTCAGCTTTGGCGTCGGACTGAAGGGAGTCGAATGGGTGGATGAGATCGTGGCCAAGGGGTTTGAGGGACAAACGACCCCCCTTGCCTGGATGAACCAGATCAATGCACTCTATTTCACCCCACTGATCATGGAATATACAGATCTGGATCCCACGGCAACCTATACCCTCCGTGTGGCTTACACCGGGAGATTCCGCTCTAAAATGAAACTCGAAGCCAATGGTCTCCTGATCCATGACTTCATCCGAATGGGCAGTCAGCCCATGTATGAGTTCCAGCTTCCCGCCACCGTGACACGCTCCGGCAAAGTGACTCTGGAATGGAACTGTGCCCAAAACGACAAAGGAGAAGGAGAAAGGGGATCGCAGGTTGCCGAAGTCTGGCTGATTCGTCAACCCGGGAATTGATGCTCCGACGAGTGATCCTCTGCATAGACGGCTCCGGACAAATGCCCTGTTTCATGGGCCGGACGGGGATATCCCATCCGATCCGGATCCTCTCCACCGCAATCCATGACTGGAAAAACGGATGCCATATATATCAAATCATCTGAACCAATGAAAACAATGAAACTGTTGCTTTTTGCCATGATGCTCCATTGGGGCTTGACCGCATTCTGCGCTTCGGCCTTGCAACCTGCAAAATTTGAAGAGGGAAAATACCTCAAAAACTGGATGTTGCTGGGACCATTCCCCCTCCAAGGGAAAGAGGGCGATGCCAAAATCTGGAAGCACCTGGAGGGTTACGACAAAGATTACCTCACCAGTCAGGGAGGAGAGAGAGCCCTTGTGATCCAACCAAAGTCGCCGGTCAAGGCCGGAAAGAAATCGCTTGCCTGGAAATACCTTGCCTCCAACGACTCGATCATCGATCTCTATGCCGCCATTTCACACGATTACCCGGTTATGGCCTATGCCTATACGGAAATCCAGGTCGAGGAGGAGGGCGTCCGGATGCTGGGTCTGGGTTCCAATGACGGATCCACCCTCTTTGTGAACGGGAAACAGGTTTTTGACTATCCGGCTTCGCGGGGTGTCCGCATCGATGGAGATTTGGTTCCGGTATTGCTGAAAAAAGGGATAAACAGCCTGCTCATGAAGGTAGAGCAACATGGGAACAAATGGGGATTCTGCATTCGGATGCACCCTTTTTCCGGTGCTGAGGCTTTACAACGTGGCGACCTGTTCAAAATCTGGGCCGATGAGACCGGTACTGCCAAAGTACTCTCTTCCTATCCCGATGACATCTTGAACAGCCTGGTGGGCAAACTCATCCTGTCGGTCACAGACCATTCCGGCAAGGAGATGATCAGGGAGGAACGAACCGACCATTTCTGCAAACCCTTAAACCTTTCAACCACTCAATACCAACCCTATGCGGCCAAATTGACAGTCCGGATGAAATCAGGTCCTGAGCTGCAGAAAGAATTGGAATTCAGTGCCGGGAAACGCCGGGAATATACGCTCTTTGATCATGGCAAATCGGATTATCGGATCTCCCTTCCTTCCACGGCTTCGGAGTCTGAAAAATGGGCTGCCGGAGAGCTGCAACACTGGCTGAAGGAGATGAGCGGGATCGAACTTCCCTTGCTGCCGTTCGATCAAAACTACCAGGGTCCGCAAATCATTGTCGGAGCGCCGTCGCCCGAATTCGACGCCTCCGGAGATGCCCTGCAACAGGAGTCCTTTCACTACCGCAATGTCAACCAGAACATCCTGATCTCCGGAGGAAAGCAGCGGGGAACGATGTACGGAGTCTTTGAGTTCCTGGAAAATGAACTGGGATTGAGGTGGTATACCCCTTCCGCCACCTACCTCCCCAAGCGGGAAGATTGGAAATTTGTCTGGCTGGATCGCTCGGGAAAACCGGGCGTCAGAGTCCGGAATGACTTCTACTTCGAGGCATTCGACCCGATCTGGGCCACCCGTAACAAGATGAATGGGGCCATGGGTTACCGGGTACAACCGGGTGGCATCGAAAGTTACTGGGCGGTACACACCTTCTATCCCCTGATGCCGCCTGAGGAGTTCTACAAAAAACATCCCGAATATTACAGCCTGATCAACGGCAAACGGATCTATGAAAGGGCACAACTCTGTCTTTCGAATCCGAATGTGCTGCGCATCATCACCGAGCGAATCAAAAAACGGATGCATGAAAGTCCGGAGTACCTGATCTACGATGTTTCACAAAACGACTGGCACCATCCCTGCCAGTGCGACAAATGCCAGGCCATCGCCAAACAATATGGAGGAGAGTCGGGTGTCATCATCTGGTTCGTCAACAAAGTGGCCGAAGCCGTGGAAAAAGAGTTCCCCGACAAATTCATTGGCACACTGGCTTACCAATACACCCGAAAACCACCCGTCAACATTCAACCCCGGGAGAATGTGGTGGTGCGGCTCTGTTCGATCGAATGCTGCTTCGCCCATGATTTCCACTCCTGTCCCGAAAACGTCTCCTTCCTGGATGATCTGAAGGGCTGGTCGGCCATTGCCCCACACCTATACATCTGGGACTATGTGGTCAATTTCAACCACTATGTGATGCCCTATCCCAACTTTAAGGTGTTGCAATCCAACATCCAGACCTTCCGTGACAATCACGCCATCGGCATCATGGAGCAGGCGGCCTATCAGAGTCGTGGTGGCGAATTTGCCGAACTACGGGCCTATCTCATCTCCAAACTTCTCTGGAATCCTGAATGCAACACTGCCGAGGTCATCGACGATTTCATATATGGCTATTACGGCAGGGCCGGAAGATTTGTAAGGCAATATTTCGACCTGCTGCAAAACCGGGTTACCCCGGATACCCACATCCATCTTGGGCTCACACCCGGAGATCCCATCTTCTCGGACGATTTTGTCATGAAGGCACAAGAGATCTTCCGCCAGGCGCTTCGGGCTGCCGATTCGGATGAGATGGTACGCAGGGTGGAGATGTGTTCCCTGCCGATCCTCTATCTCAAATGCAGGAGATTGCCGGCACTTTCCAGACAGGATGGCACCTATGCCGATTTTTGCCGGATCGCAGCACGCGAAAAAGTGCTCAACTATTCCGAAGCCGGCGAACCGGAAAGAAAAGCCTTCCATGCGTTTGTAGAAAACGCGCAGTAAGCGTCTGAACCGGATGCTGACCGCGGGGAAGTAGAGATCCGGCACACCATCCGATGGTCGGTTGCCTGCATCCATCGCATGGGGAGGCCCAATCGCGAGCTCCAACACTTCATCCGGCAGGGGAAGCCGCATCAAAAGCTTCCCCTGCCCGTGAGAAGAAACAATTTAACCCTATCTTTACCCATCGCTCCAACGAAACCGGAGCCATTACAAAACCATTCGCAACTGAAAGAAACAGATCATTCCACCCAATCCACAAACTACCATGAAACACTTTGCAAAAAACGAATTCCTTGAGATCGCCGTTCGCCAGCCTGGAGCAGAAATCTGTTCCATCAAATCCCTTAAGACGGGTCTCGAATACATGTGGAGCGGAGATCCTGCCGTTTGGAACAGTACAGCCCCCATCCTATTCCCCATCGTGGGTGGATTGCTGGACAATACCTACCAATGGAAAGGGGAAACCTACCGGCTCAACAAGCATGGATTCATCCGTGACAACCCCCAATTGCAACTCAGGGGCATCACCCTCGATTCGCTGACTTTCGGCATGAGCGCAACCAAAGAGACCCTGAAGGTTTACCCCTTCGATTTCGATTTTGAAATCAAATTTGAACTGGACGGACCACAGGTAAAGATTCATCATACCATTTCCAACCCTTCCGATACCGATCTTTTGTTCTCGGTTGGCGGTCATCCCGGATTCAAATGCCCCCGGCACGAAAATGAATCCTACGAAGATTATTATCTGGAATTTGATCAACCGGAGAGCTCCCGCACCTGGTTGTTGCACGAAAACGGCACCCTGCTGGATGAGACGGCACCTGTCTTCCACCATCCCCAAACCATTCCGGTGACGCACGATCTTTTCAGCAAGGATGCATTGGTCTTCAAAGATCTGAAATCAACGAAGATCAGCCTGAAGAGCCACAAGTCTCCCCAGTCCCTTTTCGTCTCCTTCCCTGGTTTCCCGTTCATGGGCATCTGGGCCAAACCCAATGGGGACTATGTCTGCATCGAGCCCTGGTATGGTATCGCCGATAAATGGGACACCGATCAGGATCTCCGCAAGAAAGAGGGCATCCTGGTTTTACCGGCGGGAGAAACTTTCCGCGCCACCTATTCCATCGGCATCAGCGAGTAAACGGAGGCCTTGCGATCCGCCGAAGGCGAAAAAAAAGTGACCTGACGGGCTAACTTCCCGATCAGGTCTCTTTTTGCATCAGACTGGAGACATGCATGAACCGTAACCCTCACGCACAGCAAAACCACACAAGCCCCAAGCACTCTTCCGGTCTCCATGCCCCATGCCATGAGGATTGAAGGGAGTGAAGGGAGTGAAGGGATTGAAGGGATTGAAGGGATTGAAGGGACTACTATCATCGTAATTCCTGCTTTCTAGCGCCGGATTTCTGCTTCTTCCGGTTTCCGGTATCCCGTCTCCGGTCTCCGGTTTCCCTGCCCCATGCTCCATGCCATGAGGATTGAAGGGATTGAAGGGATTGAAGGGATTGAAGGGACTGTAACGATAATCGTAATTCCTGCTTTCTAGCGCCGGATTTCTGCTTCTTCCGGTTTCCGGTCTCCTGTCTCCGGTCTCCCGTCTCCCTGCCCCATGCTCCATGCTCCATGCCATGAGGATTGAAGGGATTGAAGGGATTGAAGGGACTACTATCATCGTAATTCCTGCTTT
>JAJTBP010000265.1 GCA_021286825.1 Marinilabiliales bacterium
CTTTGCTACCACCGGCGGAAAGGATTTTGACTCCCGCGCCTGCATCGAATTTTTACAAAGTTATCCACTGGATCTGCGCAACTGGAAAGTTAAAAATTCGGATCGCCGGGACCTGAAATTTCTGGAGCCCAATTTCAGGGGACAGACCACCGACCATCGGCTGCCCTTGCAGGAAGCTCCCTTGTACCGCCACAATGGCAACATCTTCACCCTGGATGCCGAAGGTGACGGTAAATCGCTGATCAGCGCAGGGGATGTTTGGCTGTTGCCCTACTGGATGGGAAGGTATTACGGATTTATCAGATAACTCTTCAAATCAATCAATTATGACCAGAAAATTTCTATTGATTTCACTGCTGCTCATGGGCGCTCTTTTCTCAAAGGCCCAGCAGAAGTATGCCATCGGCATGTTCCACTTCAATCTTCAGTATGTTGCCGGTGATTACCGCATCGAGAACCGAATCATCACCGAATCCCTCTATCCG
Organism: Marinilabiliales bacterium; assembly: GCA_021286825.1. Lineage (GTDB taxonomy): Bacteria > Bacteroidota > Bacteroidia > Bacteroidales > Prolixibacteraceae > CAINVV01. The sequence goes on from JAJTBP010000265.1 coordinate 486, forward strand.
GTGCTGCAGTTCTTCGACAAGAATCCCAAATACAGGGCAGACATCGAAATTCAGGGCTATGCCATAGAGGTACTGGCCATTGAACATCCCCAGGTTTTGGCATTGTTCAAAAAGCTGATCAACAGGGGTCAGATCGAACTGGTTATTGCCCACTATTCGGACCAGTTCTTCATCGCCTACCCGGCATTGGATCTGAAAAAATCGATCGAGCTATCGGATCAGATTCTGGCAAAGTATGGCATGAAACGCTCCCGCGTCTTCTTCGGTCAGGAGATTCAATGGACCCCTGCTTACGCCAGCGTCCTGAAGAACCAGTATGATTTGGTGGTCACCTCTTCCGATCCCCACAGCCACTATCGGGGCAAGACCCTTCCACTCGTCAACGTCAAATATGGTGACGACAGCATCCTCGGTCTGATCGGTGCAGGGGAAAAGAAACTGGAGGGGCTGAACTGGGAATTTTCCTTCCTCGACGATGGTGAGGTATTCAACACAACCGATTACCGCAGCAATTTTTACAGGGTTGCCGAGCAAGAGAAGGAAAGCATAGACCGCTTCAAAAAACTGGAAAAAGAGGGCTTTCAATTTGTCACCATGACGGATCTGGCCAACAAGATCAAACAACTGCCGGGCTACAAGATCCCGGATTATCCATTCGTTCCGGAAGGCAGTTGGAACATGTCGGTCTGCGGTCCTTTCATGTGGATGGGCCGTCAGCGCAGTGGTGTTGAAACCGATGGAATCACCCGTGCCCTCTCCTACGAATGGCGTGGCATCGTGATGATGACTGAAAAAGTGGTGGATTATGCCGCTTCTCAGGGAGCCGAAGTCGGTGAGATGAGAAAATTGATCAAAGAGGCATGGGAACACCTGCTCCTCTCTGAAGTTTCCGACGCCAGCGGCTGGACTCCCTGGCTCGTGGAGGTCAAATACACCGAGATTGAGATCGATCAGGTGGAACGCCGGATCAAGACCATCCTCACCAAACTGCAGGAGATGGCCCCCGAAGACAATGTCGCCTACCTCATCGAGACCAAAAGTGGCAAGATTACAGGAGCCAGCGCTCCCAAAACGGTGGAAACAGCAGCGCTGCTCCCGATTCCTGTCGCCATCAAAGCCGGCAAGACGGAGATGCAATGTGTTCGGCTCAATGACCACCTGTACCGGTTAGACCTGAGCTGCCGCCGTCCGGAAGACGGAGCGGTCGAGATCCTCTTCGATTCACCGGCAAGCGGTATGTTTTATTCGGCAGGTGCCGGTGAAGAAACAGCCGTTGAGATTCCTGCCGACCTGAAGAATGATCCGGCCCTCGCCCTTTCCAACGGATTTCTCTACCTGGGCAACGGATACAGCCTGGTCAAGGATTGTTCGGTAGAGCACCTGGCCGTTACCTGGCGCCAGAAGGAGCAAAAGCTCGTCTTCCGCGAAGAACTCAACGAAAAAAACCCCGGAATGAAAATGCGCTTCTACCTTGTGAAGGGTGACAAGGCAACCGGACTGGCCTTTGCCAACCAACTCAATACCTGGCCCACCTATTTGTTGAAGGTGGTCGACAAGAAAATATCCTACGAAAAAGTCATTCCACAGTAATTCAAGGATTCCCGGCAGGTGTCTCAAACGCTTGCCGGGGATCATCAACTCTTCCAAATCATGAAATCCAAGTGGTTACATTCGACCATCGTCCTGCTGCTGATGGCAGGAACCCTCCATGCCAAAGAATTTTCCGTTCGTGACTTCGGTGCCGTTTCAGACACCACGGTCCTCAGTACAGCCGCCATCCAAAATGCCATTGACGCCTGCAGCCGCGAAGGAGGAACCGTCCTCTTCCCGGCAGGAAATTGGCTCTCCGGCACCCTGATCCTCAAAAGCAGGGTGACCCTGCGACTGGAAAAAGGCGCAACCCTTTGGGGCAGCCGCAAACTGGAAGATTACCTCCCGAACATTCCCCAGTATGTCGCCCTCCGCACAAGAGGCAAGACCAAACAGCTCATCTTCGCCGAAAATGCAAGCCAGATTGCCATCCTTGGCGAAGGAACCATCAACGGACAAGGAGCCTTCTTCGCCGACAAGACCGCAAAGGGCGTGCAGTACGACCGGCCCCACCTGATCCAGATGATCCATTGCAGTGACATCCGGATTGAAAATGTCTCCCTGACCAATTCCGGCTGCTGGATGGAACATTACCTGGCCTGTGACAGGTTGCAGATCAAAGGGATCAAGGTGTTCAACCACTGCAACAAAAACAACGACGGCATCGATTTGGATGGTTGCCACCAGGTCACAGTCTCGGATGCCATCATCGACAGCGACGACGATGCCCTCTGCATCAAAAGCACCTCGGACCGCTCCAGTGAAGACATCGTGGTCTCCAACTGCGTCCTCAGCAGCCATTGCAACGCCTTCAAACTGGGAACAGAGACCAATGGCGGTTTCCGGAACATCGTTGCCGGCAACCTGGTGGTACGTCCCTCCCTTTATACCGGGAAGGTGATCTATGGCCATGAGACCGGATCCTCGGCCATCGCACTGGAGATGGTGGATGGCGGGACACTGGACGGTGTGGCCATCGCGAACGTGAAGGTCGAAGGAACCAACACCCCGATCTTCATCCGTCTGGGCAACCGGGCCAGGCCCTTCCGCGACAACCAGGTCATCACCCAGGTGGGTCGCCTCTCCAACGTTACCCTCGACAACATCCAGGTCACAGGTGCCAGGAACCTGGGGTGTTCCATCACCGGCATTCCGGACCATCCGGTCGAAAACATCCGTCTCAGCAACATCGACATCTGCTTTGACGGAGGTGGCACACGCGAAGATGCCCTTCGAACCGTCGATGAGATGGAGAAGGAGTATCCGGAAGCCGAGATGTTTGGCCGACTTCCAGCCTACGGTTTCTTCGTCCGCCACGCCCGAAATGTCTCCTTTTCACACGTGAGGGTACATACCCAAAACGGGGATCTGCGCCCGGCCTTTGCTCTTTCGGATGCCAGATCCACCTCCCTGCTGGCTCTTGACCTGGAAAGCACCGCAGGCTCCGACTGCAACATCCTGTCCGAAAAATGCGAGGAATTGATGATCTCCGGGTCAAAAATCAGCGGTTCTTCCAACACATTCCTGAAATTGCAGGGGGATGCCAACAAAAAAATAGCCTTGATGGCAAACTGGCTGTCAAACGCCACAAAAGTGGCAGACATCGGAAAATCAGACAAAAAGGAGGTATCTCTCTCAGGCAACATCCATTGAATTCACCCTGTTTTTCCCCTTCCGGGGATCGCTGACGGGACCCATGGCTCTTCTGTGCAGAGTTGCCATGGAGCCTGCAGCAGGTGAAAATACAATTTTGTATCTTCGTAGCTCGCTCACCGACTACGATGATCAAACTTTCCTTGCTAACGCTGTTACTGGCCCTGTCCCTTCTCTCTGCCGCCGCAGAAAGAGGCAGCGAAGCCGTCTCCCCCAAACATACCAGGGACTCCGTTTCCGTGCGAACAGCCATCAATGCCGGATACAAGATTCATGCACACCGGACCACCGGCAACATCCATCTGGATGGCATACCCGACGAACCCGACTGGAAACGGGCCGAAACCGCCGGAAATTTTTACATGGTCCTGCCTTACGACACGGGCCATTGCAAAGCCCGGTCGGAAATCCGGCTCACTTACGACGACAAGGCCTTCTACCTGGCTTTGGTCTTTCACGATACCGTTCCGGGGAAACGCCCGGTGGAGTCGCTCCGTCGTGATTTTGTCTTTGGCAACAACGACAATTTTTTGCTGTTCATCGATCCCTTCAACGACCAGACAACCGGCTACTCCTTTGGCGTCAATGCTGCCGGTGCGTTGTGGGACGGCACCATGAGCGGCGGATCGGCCGTCAACCTGGTCTGGGATTGCAAATGGGACGTGAAGGTGCGGAACGACAGCGACAGATGGTGCGCCGAGATGCGCATACCCTTCAAATCCATCCGCTACAAAAGCGGCATCGACCACTGGAACATCCAATTCTCCCGACTCGACCTGAAACTGAACGAAAAATCTGCCTGGGCTCCGGTGCCGAGACAGTTTCCCACCGCCTCACTTGCCTACGCCGGGCAACTGATCTGGGATACCCCTCCGCCCCGTTCCGGAATCCACCTGTCGCTGATCCCATCCATCTTTGGCAGCATTTCACGCAACTTTGAGACAGGTGATGCGACGCACTACAAGCGAAATTTTGGATTGGATGCCAAACTGGGCCTCTCCACCGCCCTCAACCTCGACTTAACCTATCACCCCGATTTCTCGCAGGCTGAGGTAGACGACCAGGTGATCAACCTGGACCGTTTCGAACTCTATTTTCCGGAAAAGAGACAGTTCTTCCTGGAAAACAGCGACCTCTTCGCCAATTTTGGCAATGCACAGGTACGGC
>JAJTBP010000266.1 GCA_021286825.1 Marinilabiliales bacterium
GAGCCATTGTAGTTGATGTTGATCGGTATGTATTTCTTTCCATACAATCCGGTTTCATTCCATTGCATGTCGGATCCCCAGACATAGCCATCGGTTCCTTCGCTGGCATCGTCGACTTTCCAGATCGAGCCCTGACGGCGAATGTCATTGATGTCCCATTTGGCATAGAAGTTGGGGTTAACGGGTCCGAATCCCCATCCGTGTCCGAATGGCAACTGAGCAGTCGGGTTGCGTTGACCCCAGAAGAGGTCGAGCGTGTTGTTGTAAAAATTGTTTTGTCCCCAGTTGTTGGTCGTGAGTACGGTATAGGCAATCTCAAAGATGCTTTCACTGCTGCCATCACCCACCCAGTTCAACTTGTTGTTCAGGGCATAGCCATAGTTGGTGGCCTCGTTGATGGAGTAGGGCCAGAGATTCCGGAAGTCCGACACGAGGGATGCGCCACTGTTGGCGATGCAGTCATCGACCCAGCTGACAACCTGTTGCTTGGTAATTTTACCTCCTTTGGGCAACGGCATCTCTGACTTTTTGTAATAGCCGGTATAGAAGAGGAAGGCCCTTGCCATGATTCCTTCTGCAGCATATTTGGAGGTTCTGCCCAGATTTGTGGCTTTCCAGCTGGGTGTCAAGGGAGTGGCCGGAAGAGAATCAATGGCATATTTGAGGTCCTGTGCAATCTGTGCATACAACTCATCCGGTGTTGCTTTGGGATTGTTTGCCGGCAGCGGATCGGTCACGATGGGCACTTGTCCATAAAGCCGGGCAAGGTCGAAATAGAAGTAGCCGCGAAGGAAGCTGGCCTCTCCGAAGGTTTTTTGCCTTTGTGCGGCACTTTCCCAGTTGGTCACGAGGGGCAATGAACTCAGGAGCGCATTGCATCGGAAGATGCCCTGATAGTATTTGGACCAGGTCGTGGCTGTTTCATTCATGTTGACCACCCTGAAATAGGAGATGGCCTGCGGATCCCTGTCGTTCATGCCACCCCCGCCAAAACGGTCGTCGCCCATGAGTTCAGAAAGCATTACGATGTTCGACATGGCTCCCATGCCGGGTAAAACGGAGTAGGCTCCGGTGACAGCCTGATCGGCTTCCTGCGGTGTTGCGGGATAATTGGAACTGCTTTTTTGCGTCAGGTTCTGAGTATCCAGAAAGCTGTCTTTGCAACCAACCATCAACAGCAGGGAAAATATGAATAGTAAATATGTCTTTTTCATGATTTACGCTGATTAGAATTTAATACTAGCTCCAAACAGAATGGTCCTCGGACTTGGATAGAATCCCAGATCCACACCATGTACCCAGCCAGCATTGCTGTCGTCCGTACTGGTGCCAATTTCCGGATCCATGCCTGAATAATGGGTGAAGGTGAGCAGGTTTTGGCCTGTTACGTAGAAGCGCAATTGCGTGAGCGGAATGTTCTTCAGGATGCGTTTGAAATCATATCCCAGGGTCACGTTGCTGACGCGAAGGAAAGATCCGTCTTCAATCTGCAGGTCAGAAGTGTATTGCTGGTTGATGCTCGCGCCGTTCAGGACCCTCGGAATTTTGTTGGAGGTTCCCTCTCCGTGCCATCTGCCCAGAATCTCAGTGGTGTAGTTGTCTTGTGGTCCGCCGGCATCGTGAAACATCCTGGCGATTTTGTTTCCACCCACACCATATCCAGAAACGAGCAGGTCGAAGCCTTTGTATTCTGCGGTGAAGGTCAAGGAATAGATGGCATTCGGATTGCCACTTCCCAGGTTGGTCTTGTCATTCTCATCAATGATCCCGTCGTCGTTACGGTCTACGAACTTGACGTCACCCGGCTGGGCTGTCGGCATGATGACAGTACCTTTGGAATTTTTATAAGCAGCGACTTCTGCTTCATTCTGGAAGATACCGGCTGTGTTGTAACCGTAGAAATAGCCGAGTGGATACCCTACCTGAGCACGTGCGATGTAGGTGCCGTTGCCCCACAATTTCACATTGGTTGCATTGATGATTCCTTGGCTGTTGGCAATCCTTGTCACCTCATTCTTGTTGAAGCTCACGTTGCCGCTCAGTCCATACTTGAACTCACCGATCTGGTCTTTCCATCCCAGGGTGATCTCTGTTCCTTTGTTCTGAATCTCACCACCGTTGATGTAAGGGGCATTGATCACTCCCCAGCTTGCCAGCACGGGAGCTGCAACCAACCAGTCTTTGGTCGTCTTGACATAATAGTCGAAGGCCAGGTTTAGCTTGGATTTGAAGAGCCTTGCATCAAAACCAAGGTCCAGCTGTTCGGAAGTCTCCCACTTGAGGTCCGGATTGGGAATATTGGCCGGATAGGATCCCTGGGTGAGGGTGGTCTTGGAGGTGCCGAAATAGTAATTGGCCGGAGTGTTGGGATCACTGTAGCTGATGAGGGAGAGATATTGGAATCCGGGAATGGATTGATTACCGTTTTGACCCCAGCTACCACGGATTTTCAAGAAGTCCAAAAAAGTCTTGGAACTTTCCATGAAAGATTCGTTAGACATCACCCATCCTGCTGAGACGGAGGGGAAGTATCCCCAACGGTGTCCCTGTGCAAAATTGGAGGATCCGTCGGCCCGGGCGATCAACGAAAGCAAATAGGTCTCTTTGTAATCGTAGTTTACACGGCCGAAATAGGAGACAATGCCTCCTTCGCCCCAGGGTGAACCACTGATGGTTGCCGTGGCGGGGGAGTTGGCATTGGTGATGTAGGCATGGTCAAAGTCATTGAAGACATTCCCTGAATTGGAAGTAGCCATGCTTTCGCCCAATCCCCATTTTTCTGCTGTAGTTCCCGCCAAAACATTGAAATTGTGCCCTTTTTCGATCTTGAAGTCGTAGTTGAGGGTGTTTTCAAAGACGTATCCGCCCAATCCTGAACTCATGCTCTGGGAGGTATTGGTGATGGTGGAAACGGCAACCGGACCCAGCTTGTAGGCCGATGACCATCCCCTCTAGGCACTGGAACTAGGACTGATGGTAAAACTGCTTCTGAATTTGAGCCCTTTGATGGGTTGTATCTCCAGGTAAGCATTCGCATTGAGGTTCTGATTCTTTGAGATGTTGTCACCTCGTGTCAGCTGCATGGCAGCATTGGGATTGGAATAGTTTGTATTCCACGGAATGGCATAATGAAAAGGATAGGCAAGATCGCTCTTGTCGGTTGCATACATCGGCAGGATGGGAAGCGCCTTGATGGCATTTGAAACATCATTCCACCACATGTTCCCGGTAGCGATGCCATGGTTCTGAACATAGGTCATGGTGATGTTTTCACCCACCTTGATCACGTCAAAATTCTTGTGCAGGATCACATGATCCGAATTCATTCGAAAGGTAAACCTGTCGTATTTGGATTGTACCGGACTACCAAAAATCCCCTCTTGGGAGGTGTAGGACAATCCCATGGAATATTTGGAACGCTCATTTCCGCCATTGATGTTGAGGGCATGACTTTGCACCGGAGCATTGGGATTCTCCATCTGTTTGAGCCAGTTGGTGCCGGTCCAGGAACCATTCATGATCCGGTCGTAATCGCCTGGAGCCAGGTATTTGTTCCATTGCGCTGCAGAGATGGGACCCAGGTTGGAGTTCATGTTGGCTTCATTCATGATCATGAGATATTCCTTGGCGTCCAGCAATGGCAATCTTTTATAGAGGTTTTGAATCCCGTAGTAGCCATCGTAGGAAACCGACATCTTTCCGGCTTTTCCCTGTTTGGTGGTGACCAGGATGACACCATTGGCGGCCCTGGATCCATAAATGGCTGAGGAAGCCGCATCTTTCAGGATGTCGATAGACTCGATGTCTGCCGGAGAGAGATTGTTGATGTCACCCCTCGGAGCGCCATCCACTACATACAAAGGTTGTGAGTTGCCGATGGTACCAATCCCGCGGATGTTGACTTTCAATCCTGCTCCGGGTTCTCCGGAAACCTTGGTGATGTTGACGCCTGAGGTCTGGCTTTGAAGGGCTGTCATGGCAGAGGCGGTATTCATCTTGGCAAGGTCATCGCCTTTGACCTGAACAGTTGCTCCGGTGACCAGTTTCTTCTTTTGAATACCATATCCAACGGCTACAATTTCTTCGAGCCCGATGGTGTTTTCGGCCATTACCACGTCAATGACCGATTTGCCCTTGATGGCAATCTCCTGCGAGGTCATACCCACGAAAAGGAATTGAAGCACGGCATTGGAAGGAATGTTGTTGAGCGCGTAGGCTCCGTTCACATCCGTCACAATACCTGTCGAGGTTCCTTTGACGATAACCGAGACACCCGGCAGGGGGGCCCCTGAAGTATCCGTCACTTTGCCGGTGACTTTTTGACCGCTCTGTACGGCAGGTGTTGGATCGGCTGACCCAATGGTTTTGACCACGACATAACGGTCGATAATCTTATACTCCAAACCGGTATGCTCAAGGACTTTGTCAAGTATGTCGTTGAGAAGTAAACCTTGTGCTTCAATGGATACGGCATCCTTGGTTTTTACTTCATCCTTGTTGAAATAGAAATAGAATTCGCTCTGGTCTTCAATTTGTCTGAAAATGTCGATGAGGGTCGAATTCTTTGCAGATAAGTTTAGCTTGGTATTCTGAGAGTAGATGGGCGCACTGACTGCCACCAGACTCCCAAGCAAAAGAATGAAAGTAATTTTCATAATGCGTAATTTTTGACTCCACGACACTTGATCGCCGCGGATAAGTCGGTACATTTTCATAAATTTGGTTGATTTAAATGAATACTAAAGTTTTTTTGAATCGAAACCGACAGTGGGGATGGTGCGAACATCCTCACTGTTTTTGTTAAGTCACTTACTCATAGGCAGATATAATTTTATGATCGTTTGTATAGGGTGATTTTGTCTTTCCCATTGGCATTGATCTG
>JAJTBP010000006.1 GCA_021286825.1 Marinilabiliales bacterium
TCGACTTGACAGGAAATCGCACGCAACCCGCACTAGTCGGGTAGCTGCAAAACGTCTGTAGCCGCCAAATGAAGAAGATAATAATGAAAAGTTAAGCATTTGAGAGTATGTAAAAAAATACAAATTAAAGGAAGCCATCAGCATTGCAAGTAGTAAAGAAGATAGGATTAAGTCAATTGAATCGTCGTCGAGATATATGACAACTATAAATAGAGAAAAACACAGGCAATTATATGAGGAATTAATAAACAGTCTAGCTGAACTTGTCAAGTCCAAATAATCCAAAACTTGTTGACTCCCTCCATTGATTCTAGTATTGGGTTGGTTCATCCGTAGGATTCGCTATTTAAAACAAGTCCTGATGGCTTGAAAGACATGACTCCTGATTTCTTGGGATTGGTTAATTTGTCCGAAATAAACATTTGACTCTGCATTCTCAACATTTTCATCATTTTCCGCTTAACATATCCAATTTTTTATTAGATTTGTATTAACCTAAAAAAATCGCTATGATACCTAATCAACCTTCTGACGCCGATAGCGGATAGTCTCGCTTTTTTGATCTCACGGAAATTTTCTTTCGGCTCTTCCTCGTTCTCGTAGGGGAGTCGGCATCGGAAACTAAGCTAATTCACAATCGATTCGTAAAAAGTGAATCTATTTTCTGCTAACCTTTTTATGCTAAGACCCTGGATATTGCAAAAGCACTTAACAGTTGGTTAACCATTATCTTAGGTTGCATTTTGCATGTAATTGCCTGGAAAATCACTCCACAGGTACCCATAAAAGTAATTTCAACCGCAGAATTCCTTTTCTATTGAAAGGACAGACGATCTTGTTCTCATCGGCTAAAAATTGACTGTAGTTTCCTTCCTCAAAAAATTGTACCACTTTATTCTGATGCTGGACAACCATCAAGCCCGTCTCACGGGTTAAAAGGCCGTTTAAACCAGAATAAATGTAAATTATTTCTGAAATGTCACTTGCCTCTGTAAGTAGAGAGAAACCTTACCAGCAACACATTTTGGCGACTGATTTTGGTACCAATTTCCTTCTGTTGCTGCTGTATTTGTTCATTTCCAAACCGAAAAGGGATTAGTGGAATCGCTTATCACTGCCCGACCCTACGACAAAATTCCGGTCCCTGTGGCTAATGAACCACTTCATCTGAAGAACAAATATCCAAACTGCGATTGAAGCACCTGCGAGACTTTATGTCGTAGGGAATCAATACTTTATGGCTAGCAGTTTCTAGGTATATCGAAGCTGTATTTTAGCTACCTACTGGAAATCACTTTGGGTTACTAGAATGTGCAAAGATTATACTGAGGTCCAAATGCACAATGTTCATCAAAAAAACCAATCCAATTCTAAAATGACAAAATCAGAAAGGATAATGATTCCTATTGTTGAATGCCGCATCGGGTTAAATTATTGTTTAATAGAGGAAATTAATGGCAAAAGAGCCCTCCGGTGCGGCAAGGTGATCTAAATCAGTATTTTGAACATTAGGGCTGTGAAATGTGATTTCAACATTAATTTTGGTTATTGAATATTCTCTTGACAAAAGTCACGGTATAATATTCAGTTTTTTTAAAACTTAACAAACAAATTTAAATTATGAAACCTTTATACTTTCTATTGGCTACTTGCTTAGTTTTTACTATGGGCTGCAGTAAAAAAGAAACGTTGGAACAACAAAATACAACGCAAAACGTTGAACAAAACCATCTTAAAGTTGCTCAGGTAAGCAATAGTTCAAGCTTTACTTTACAATACATTGGGAATGGACAATGGTCTGGCCTTTGGGGACCTATCACCTTAACTTTCTCGGGTACAACACCGGAAGAATTGGCATCTGGTTTACTTCCCGCATTGTTTTTAGTAGGGACTGTCGGACCCGGTATACAAACTGGCACTGTTTCAGGAGACCAATCCTCGATAAACGGTGGCTATGTTGAATATATAGTTGGAAAACCTAGTACTCTTAACTTACAAGTTCAAGGGGTAGAAATTATCAATGCCGGATACTTTACATCAAACGGAGTTTTTGTAACAGATACTACTTATACATTCACCATCCATGAAATTACAATAGCAACTGTTGGTGATTTTTCGGTTGTTCGATTACCTTTCAAAATTCTAAAAATAAACGGCAATCTCGTTCTGGTACATCCAGACTTTATTAATTCAACAAACGGTGTCCCAAATTGATTTAGCCTTGCTTACGGCTGCGCGATGAACAATCCTAAATGAAAGTACGTCTTCCTACAAATTGGAATGAGGTTTTATTCTTTTCTTTATATGATTTCCCAAAAATTGCTGTCAATATCAGAAAAAAAACCGTGAAGTAATTGTCAAACAGCAACTAAATCATTGATTTTTACGAAAATAGTTCTGTAAGACCAGAACTCTGTCCTAAAAATGATAATTCTCTTCAGGAAAAAACAATAAAAAGATCATTCCAACGCTGGCAAGAGAAAGAGAGTAGAAATTGTTTCGTCCTACTCTCTTTCCTTTTTCAACCCCCTCAGCGAAAATCTTCAACAATTCAACAGCCTACGAATCTTCCACAATTGTATTGCCACTAGCAACCAATACGATAATACCTGTCGAAATTACCTCATCAGTGCGCTTTTAGAAGCTGTGACCATCCCATCCCCATGCCATCTTTCAACTCCCTTCTTTTTCCCACCCCTTCTCCGCACAAAATTCCCTCAGCGATCCGCCGTGTGCGGGATTTTTAACTACTTTCATCCTCCTGAAATTTTAAACGATTGTACCGTGAAAAGAGTGATCTGGCTTGTGCCGTTTTTGCTGTTGTGTAGCCACCTAACACTGGTGGCCCAGGATTATACCCGTTTCGTGAACCCCTTTCTGGGAACCGGCTCCATCGATAGCCTGAGCCTCTCGGGCAGCAACTTCCCGGGGGCCTGCATGCCTTTCGGACTGGTGCAGCTGAGTCCGGACACCCGCGAATACCCTGATGACCCCTGCAGCGGCTACGAATACAAGGATGGTACCATCGTCGGTTTCAGCCATACCCACCTGAGCGGAACCGGCTGCCCGGATCTCTACGACTTCCTCTTCATGCCTGCCGGCGGTCCGCTGGAGTGGAAACCGGGCAGCGACGACGGCAAGGTCAAGGGATTCCGCTCCCGCTTCAGCCATGCCAACGAGCAGGCGGTGCCGGGCTACTACAGCGTGGTGCTGGACGACTACCACATCCGCGCCGAGCTGACCGCCACCGAACACTGCGGACTGCACCGCTACACCTTTGCCGACAACCAACCCTATCACCTCATCATCGACCTGGAACATTCGCTGGTGAAGAACAGCCCCTACCGCTCGGTGAAGATCCTCAGCGCGCAGGTGCGGGTGGTCGACAACCATACGATCGAGGGATACCGCATCATCTCGGGCTGGGCCAAGCTGCGCAAGGTCTATTTCAGGGCCGAGTTCTCCCGTCCCTTCGCCCATTCGGTGAGCAAGGCGGGCAACGACGCCTTTCCCGACAACCCGGTCACCAACCATCCCAACCTGAAGATCGCCCTGCAGTTCCCATCGGGCAACAACGAGCCGTTGCTGGTGCGGGTGGGACTCTCCTCCGTTTCGGCTGAGGGTGCCGCCGCCAACCTGAAGGCCGAGATGCCCGATTTCGACTTCGGCAAGGTGGCCGCTGCCGCCAGTCAGGCCTGGAACCGCGAGCTCTCCTGCATCGACATCCAGGGCACTGAAAAACAGAAGACCATCTTTTACACCGGGTTGTACCACCTCTTCATCCAACCCAACAACATCGCCGATGTCTCCGGCCAGTATCTGAAGACGGATGACTCCCCGGCCAAAGCCTCCGACAACAAACATTACAGCACCTTCTCCCTCTGGGATACCTACCGTGCCGCCCATCCCCTCTATACCCTGGTGCAGGAGGGACGCTCGGCAGGGTTCGTCAACTCGATGATCCGGCAGTTCGACACCTACGGATACCTGCCGATCTGGCAGTTGTGGGGCACCGACACCTATACCATGATCGGCAACCACGCCATCCCGGTCATCGTGGATGCCTGTCTGAAAGGGATCCCGGGGATCGACGTGGCCCATGCCTATGCCGCCGTGAAGGGATCTTCCCTCAACGCCCACCGCAATGCCCCCGTCCACCTGCTGGATCAATACGGCTATTTCCCGGAGGACCTGCAGTCGCAGTCGGTCTCCATCACCCTCGAGATCGCCTACAACGACTGGTGTGTGGCACAGCTGGCCAAGGCCTTGGGTAAGGAGGAGGACTACCGCTATTTCAGCAAGCGGGCGGGCTGTTACCAGAACCTCTTCGATGCCGGTACCGGTTTCTTCCGCGCCAAAGACAGCAAGGGAGCATGGATCCAACCCTTCAACCCGCTGGCCTACGGCGGCAATGGCGGATTCCCCTTCACAGAGGGCAATGCCTGGCAATATCTCTGGTATGTGCCGCAGGATGTGCCTGCCTTCCAGTCGCTCTTCGGAGGAGAGAAGAACTTCCTGGCCAAGCTGGATACCTTCTTCACCCTCAACGCCCGACCGGAGGATGTGAACGGCAATGCCTCGGGATTCATCGGACAATATGCACATGGCAACGAGCCAAGTCATCACATCGTCTACCTCTACGATTTCACCAGCCAGCCCTGGAAGGCCCAGCAATACAGTGCCAAAATCCTGAACGACCTCTACAACGAAGGGCATTCGGGCTACTCGGGCAATGAAGACTGCGGTCAGATGTCGGCCTGGTACATCTTCAGTGCCATGGGATTCTACCCCGTCAATCCCGCCAACGGCATCTATTGCTTTGGCTCTCCGTTGTTGAAACAGGCGGTGATCCGGCTGGCCAATGGCAAGCAGTTTACCGTCCGGACGGCCAATGCAGGCGGTGCCAACTGCTACATCCAGAAGATCCTGCTCAACGGCAAACCCTGGAAGAAAAACTTCATCACCCACGCCGACATCGAAGCGGGAGGCACGCTCGATTTCGTGATGGGTCCGCAGCCCAACAAGAAGATGGCCGCATACGAAAAACCACCGCTGACGGCCTATTGAGGCGTGTAGAAGCGGGATGGCGAATGAACGGAGGGGTGGTGGTAAGCTGTCCCTCCGTTTGTTCGTCTCCTTTTTTGTTATTTTTGAGATGATTCCGAACCAATCCTCCGTTGCCATGGAAAAAAGGGGAAGCACACTTATCCGGACCCTCGTCTCGTTTGCTGTTTTGTTTGGCCTCTATCATTTGGCCGAATATGGCATTGTGCGGCAAAACAGTGCTGTGCAATTCTTCCTGTTTCAATTTCTTTTTTTTGGGAGTGCCTGGTTTCTGGGAAACTGGAACGGTGGCAAGGGCTGGAGCCATTGGGGTCTCGGCCTGGGGCAATTCCGGTGGAGCCATCTTCTGGTCGGCATCCTGCCGGGGATTCTGTTGTATGCGGTCCCCTATTGTCTCGCCCTCTTGACCGGCTGGGAGCGGATCGGGGAGATGCCCGCCTGGACGCAGATCCTTTCCAATGGCTGGACCTTCGTGTCCGGCCTACTCTTCTCCTCCTTCTCAGAGGATCTGCTCACCCGCGGCACGGTGTACAGCCTGCTGCAGGGGAAGGTCAGGCCGGTAATTCTCCTGAGTCTCTCGGCCCTGGTTTACCTCTTGAACCACATCTACCGCCTGCAGGAAGGGTGGGAAACCTGGAGCTATCTTTTCCTGTTGGGGATCGTGCTGATGCTGCCGGTTCTCCGCACCGGGAACCTCTGGCTGACGGGATTCCTGCACTGGTCGGGCAACAGCTTCTTCTTCGTCTCACACAGCCTGATCCCGCTGTCGTCTCATCCGGGACCGCTCACCTCCAACCAGCTGTTCTCGGTCTGGATGGTGCTTTACCTCCCGCTGCTCTATTTCGCATTGAAAAAACTCAAGCTGGGACCAGAACCAACGCACAAGGGGCAATTGGCAACAAAGGAGGTTGTTTTTTAACCCTGTCGGGGGATCGGTGGGCAACTTTGCGCGCCATCAGTCGGCCTACGTTCCCCCTTTCAACCCTTGCTAGCCCTCGGTCGATGCCTTCATTTGCAATGCGGAAATGGTTATCTTTGTTCACGTTTTACCGAATCGAAAGCATATGCTGTTTACCCGTCTGATGTTGAAGATCCCTGTGCCATGGGTCTATGTCCTGACTTATCTTTTGGGTCTGCTATTGGGCTATTTTCTACCCATCGAATCGAGTCTGCCATTTCCGTTAATGTACCTGAAAATATCTGGCGTTGTGATCTTTTTACTTGGGATGATTTTGGCAGGACGGAGTCTGTTGATTTTTCACCGGGCCAGGACCACCACTACACCGGGAGAACAATCGAAGGTGTTTGTGACCACGGGGCCCTACCGTTTCTCCCGCAATCCGATGTACGTAAGCCTTTTCCTGGCCTATCTGGGAGAGGCTGGCTTCCTGAGCCAGCTATGGCCGGTTCTGGTGTTGCCCTTGCTGTGGCTCTATCTTCAACGGGTAGTCATTCCACTGGAGGAATCGGTGCTGTTGCGGGATTTCGGTACGGTTTATGTTACCTATTGCCAACGGGTGCGCCGCTGGATGTGACGGAGGGATGACAGGAGGCAGAAGACGGGAAACAGGAGGCCGGAGACCGGAAACCGGAAACCGGAAACGGTCTCTCACATTATTCGTTTCGTTCCAGCCGAGTGATCAGTTGCCTCCCCTGCACCCTAAACCCGCGGCCGGATATTCTCTCGTATCGTCCATTTCTACAAACCTTTAACCGCTCCGCAGTTGGAGAAATCAAGCCCCCCTTCTTCCGGATTCCGGTCTCCGGTCTCCTGTTTCCCACAATGGTAACCTCTCGCCTCCCGTCCATGCTCCATGCCCCCTGCTCCATGCTTCTCCCGGCCTAGGGTTTCCCAAAAAGTGCTTTGTTGGGGGTTGCGTCCATGGTGAATTCGAGCGTTCCGCCCGACATAATCTCCTGATGGGTGAGGTAGCTGCGGTGGAGTGGCGATCCGTTTAATTTCACCTCCCGGATGTATTTGTTCTCCCTGGAAGCGGCAGGGGCTTTTACCGTGAACCATTTGTCGGGGGCTACCTGGATGCGGGCCTCCTTGACCCTTGGGGAACCGAACTGGTAGGTGAGGTCGGAGGGGTTGACGGGATAGAAGCCCAAAGCGCTGAAGATGTACCAGGCCGACATCTGTCCGCAATCTTCGTTGCCACAGAGTCCGTCGGGGTTTGCATGGTACATCGTCTCCTGGATCTGACGGTTCAGTTCCTGCGTACGCCAGGCCTTGCCGGCATAGTTGAAAAGGAAGGTGGTATGGTGTCCGGGCTCATTGCCATGGGCATAACTGCCGATCAGTCCGGAGATGTCGGGAGATGCCTCTGCCCCCTTGACACCTTCGGCCAGGAACAAACCCTCCAGCTTATCGGCAAAGGCTGTTTTACCACCCAGGAGGGTGATCAATCCGTCGACATCCTGCGGAACGAGCCAGAGGTATTGCCAGCCATTGCCTTCGGTATAGTCACTCCCTTCGTGTTTGGAATAGAGCGGATCGAAGGGGGTGGTCCATTGGCCGTCGGAGCGTTTTCCGCGCATGAAGCCACTCTCCTTGTCAAAATAATTGCGGTAGTTGAGGGCGCGTTTTTCGAAATAGGCGGCATCTTCCCGCTTTCCCAATTTCCTCGCAACGGCCGCCACGGCCCAGTCGTCGATTGCGATCTCCTCCGATTTGGCAACCGATTGCGGGATCTTCTCGGCCGGGATGTATCCCAGCTTGTCGTGGTATCCCATGCCATCCCGATCGGCCAGTGAGGTGGCCTTCATCGCTTCATAGGCCAGTGGGACATCGAAGTCCCCGATTCCTTTCAGGATGGCCTCTGCGATGACGGAGATGGAGTGGTTGCCCACCATGCACCAGGTCTCGTTGCCCTCCAGCTCCCAGACCGGCAACACACCGGTCTGACGGTAATGGTCGAGCATTGTCTTCACCATTTCGTTGACCCTCGGTTGTTGGATCAGGGTAAACAGCGTGTGGAGGGCGCGGTAGGTATCCCACAGGGAGAAGACGGTATAGCGACGGTAATCTGATGCCTTGCGGGTATCCCCCTTGACTCCCTTGAATTCGCCATTGGCATCCGAAAAGAGTGCCGGTGCCACCAGGGTGTGGTACAAAGCAGTGTAGAATATGACCTTTTGTTCTCTGTCGGTCGCCTCGATCCGGATCTTGGAGAGTTCGCCCTCCCAGGCTTCCGAGGCGGCTTTCGCCGTTGCGTCAAATGCCCATCCGGGGAGCGAACCGTCGAGGTTGGCGAGGGCATTGGCCACGCTGACGGAGGAGATGCCCACCTTGGCCATCAACTGACGGCCCCCAAAGTGAAAGAGGCCCACCGTATGATGCGCTCCGCCTACATCCTGAATGGTGGAGCCGAGGATGGGCTGGGAGAAGCGAACGGCAAAATAGACGCGCTGGTCATCGGCCCAGCCTTTGGACCAACGGACGCCGGTGACCAGTTGTTGGTTGACTACCTGCAGGGAGGTCTCGATGGGCTTGTCCCAGTTGATGGCAAAACCCAGGTTGATGATCAGGTTGTGCTCTCCCCCTTCCGGGAAGGTATAGCGGTGCATGCCGGCACGTTCGGTAACGGTCAACTCCGCCTTGATACCGCTGTTCCGGAGGGTGACCGCATAATAACCCGGTCGGACCACCTCTTGGCTGTGGCTGTACTTGCCGGCGAAGCGCTGTACAAAATCGCCATTTTTCTCCCCCGCTTGAAAGGTGACCTTTTGGGCTACCGGGAGGAAGGAGAGGTCGGCCAGGTCACCAATGCCTGTTCCACTCAGATGCAGATGGCTGAATCCGGAAAGGATGCTGTCGGAATAGTGGTATCCGGAGCACCAATCCCAACCCTGGGTCCCATTGTCCGGACTGAGCTGTATCTGCCCGAAGGGAAAGGCTGCGCCGGGATAGGTATGCCCATGGCCACCGGTACCGATCATCGGATCAACGTATTGCGTCAGCTTCTCGGTCCGGTTGGATTTACCGACGGGCATGACAGCGGAAAGGGTCACCGGAAGTAAGGCGACCCACAGGAAAAGGCTCTTTTTGTACATGGTATTTTGCTTGGAAAAGCAAAGGTAATGAAATTGGCCGGAAGGGAGAAGAGCGGTCATGGTTCGTTCGTACCGAGTAGCGTGTCGTGCCAGTCGCGGATGACATAGGAGGCTACCAGCCCCTCCAGCACAAAGGGGTCTTCGAGGGCAAAGGCTTCCGCTTCTGACCGATTGCTGAAGATGGCCATGTTCCCCCGATCGGAAAACGGACCAATGCCGATGACGACTCCCCGGGCCATGTACTTCTCGACGATCGCCTTGTGTCGCGGATAGACCGCCATGATCTCCTCCATTGTGGCCCCGGAGGGTTGACCGATGAATACTGCCTTCATGCTGTTGTCTCCTGTTGTTAGTCAAGATGCCGGCCCATGGGCGCCTGATCCTGCCCTTTCGAAACCGGCATGATTCCATGTCCTGTCATCCCGATTGCAATCAGTCGGGAAGGTATTCGTATTTCCAGACGTAACTCTTCATCGAGCTGTATGGCTGCAATTCGTTGGATGTCAACTGGATGATGTTGCCCTTTTCATCGAATTGCCGGGTGATCTCCCGCAACTTGTGCTCCCTGTTGCCGGAATACTCTTCACTATACGGGTTCAAACCGTTCTGGTAAACATGGGTGACGACTCCCGTCACTACATCGTTTGCGGAATGGGTCGTCTCGCTGATCATTTCACCCGAGGGGTTGTAAGCATAGACAACATAACCTGAGAGCTGATCGGGCCTTTCGAATTTATCGCATCTGACCAATTTTTTCCCTTCATAGCGGTAGTTGACATGGTTTGAATTGCCCGCCAGCAGGAAATCGGTCCATTCTTGCACTTTTTGATTCTCTTTGTTGTAGGAAATGCGGGTGACCTTCAGCAACGAGAATCCGGAGGGCTCATACATGTTGGCATTGTAGTTGGAAATGGCAGAGACGCGTCCCGATTCGTCGTAGGCATAATCGTCGTAGAGGGTCATCCCAACCTTTGCCCCTTGATCGTACCTCGGCACAGAGACACGGATCAGCCGTTTTTGTGCATCATAGTCGTATTCACGCACAATGGAGACCATTTGCTCCCCTGAATACAACAACACCCGTTTCAGTCTGGCTGCTTGCGTAGCGGCTGGGTCGACCGGCGATACCCCCTGTGAGCAACCGGTGAATGTCAATACCCACAAGAGCCTCCACGCCATCCAAAAATCTGCTGTTTTCATCGGATCACCCCCTTTTGTTGCGAACCACAACTTAAAATTAAGGCATTCGAACGAAAAATCAGGCCATCTCCTCCAAAAATAAAAAATCAACCCTTCCGGTTCGCCTCACCTCCAGAATGGCAGCTCTTTTGCCACCAATCGTGGGGGTAGGCTTCCCCGAAAGGGTCGAAACCGCTGAGCCGATCTTATTTTACCGCTTCAAATGAAAGGGGGAGGATGCCATTTCCAAGGAGCGACTGAAGCATCGAGACTTCCCTATGGGTAAAATTGCCCGTGATCATGCATTTGCCGCCACTGATCTCGCCTCGCAGGATGGGTGCAGCATAGACCCGATTGTCGATGACGATGGCCAAAGCCCTGTTGAGGTTGTGTGCAGTCAAGTCCTTGAAAAGAAGGGTTCCCGATGCGTCGAAGACCATTTGAAGGGCATACGAATCCTTCTCCTTTTCGGCTGAGACGGCAGCCATGCGACGGTTGTCGAGTGCCGGAGCAGCCTTCAACAGATAGAGCCGTCTCCCGCCCGAACGATCAGAATCCTTGTCCCAGGCAAAGCGCAGATCCGTCTCCTTCGCGATCTGCCCCAACAAGGAGTCTACCCTGGCGCAATTGGCCGTAGAACAGCTGCCCAAAACGGGCAAGAAGTTGTTCCCCGTTCCGGTTTTCTCACTAAAAACCAACCATTTTCCAAGCTTTTCCTTCAGCAAGTTCCGGTTGGTTAGTTCATCGATGTCGCGGGTTTCGAAGATCTCCGCCTTTCCACCTGCCGTGAGAACCGGCAACAACTCCTCGGGATCCACCTGATCGGGGAGCCGGACTTCCAAACCGTTCCCGGAAGGTGACACCCGGAATGTAGCCGGATCCAGTCCAAGGTCCTTCAATCGATTGACAAGGATGCCGGCCGATTGTGCCAGTTGTTCCGGATTGGCTTTTTGGAGGCTTCTGAGCGCAAGGGTATGGGCGTGTCTGGTTTGGGTTTGTGCACAATGACCTGTCGTGAGGATCAGTGAGAGTGCATACAAAAAAATCAATGCATATGTTTTCATATTCCTGAATGCTAAATGGTTAATAAAAATGACTTCGCAACTGTTCACGAAGTGCTTCCATCACACACGCGGAAATTCAGGAAAGGTGTGGTACGGAATCGGCATGTCCGGTACGGAGGCGGCAAAAGTGCCTGAGTTCATCCGTTAAGGGCTGGATGATCCAATTTCTTACTTTGCAGACCAGCAGTTGTTGTTGCACATCGGCATCGGTGGAGCTCAGCCGGTAAAGGGGTTGTTTGACCGGTTCCGGGAAGGGAAAGAGACAGACGGGCAAAGAGGGTTCGTTTCCTCCGAAAGTATCCGGCGTGGAAAAAAGGACGGCCTGGTTGGATACGGCAAAATATTCGGTCGGACTGGAAGGTGCAGACGACACAGTAGCCGATGGAACCGATCCCCGGAAATAAAAAAGACAAATCATGAACAACCCGATCAGCAGGGTCTTGCCAATCAGCCAATCCAGTCTGTAGGAAGGTTTGTTCATTGCGTTTCTGCTCTTCGAATGGTGATCGTTCGGACTTTCAGCATCAAAGGTAGAGAGAAGGCAGGAGAAATGCAAATGAGCTCCGGACCATGGATGGCCCGGGCAGTCTGTGTACGCTCTATTTTCGGGTCATCTCAAGACGGGCAAAGGGTTGTTTGACTCCCTTTTCTTCTCCATCCATCAGCCATTGCCAGCTTTGGCTATCCTTGTTGTAGGCAAAGGTGGTAAAAAACCGGCTGTTGTCTGACATTTGAAAAAGCAGTTCGATGCGATCGTCTTTTGGTTTAGCCCGGCCAATGGCTTGTGATTTGAGTCCGCCATTGCCTGTGTTGTCCAGCCAGAGGCAGGCATACTCGCCCGACGGCTGTTCCAGGCAGAGATAGACGATGGCCTCATATTGGGGATGGCCGCCTTTGTCCAGCTCCCTCGAGACTTCCCGGATCTGAAGATATCCGCGTCCAAGGACCCATTGGATGTTCACATCATGAACCGTCTTTTGGCCTGCAATGGTTCCCCGAAGGACCCATTTTCCTGTCATGTGGTCCAATAGGGTCTCATGTGGTGTGGATTGTCCGCTCACCGATCCGCAGAAAAGAAAGAGGGACAACACGAGAAGGATTCCTGCTAAATTTTTCATGGCGAAGGCTGTTTTGGTGTTCGTTAGCATCTGTATAGGTCTCCATTCACAAAGGTCTGCATATTTCACGTTTCACTTGGGGCCCGGCAACGGGTGCCCCTTCCTTGTTCGAAATTTGAGGAAACCATCCTTAGAAATATCTCGGGGGATCGCCTCTTGCCAGTTCAGTAATATTTCAAGAGCGATCCGCTTTTTGCCACCGGATCAAATCCGCAGGCATACCCGGTCTTTGTGTCTGTCAATTGCAGGAAGATCAAGCCCTGATTGCTTTCTATTGCGGGAAGGGATGACCAGGAATAACCTGCGTCGACGGATTGCATGATGACGCCGGATTGTCCGATGGCAAAGCCCACAGGCGAATTGGGCACGAATGCCAGTCCGGTCAGGCCGGCCATTTGAGAGGAATAGACCACCGACCAATTCTTCCCTGCATCCGTCGTCTTGAGGATGCTGCATCCGCCTGCTGCATATCCGGTCTCTTGGGTGGGGAAAGTGACGGAATTGAGGTAGACATTTTCCTCTGTGCGGGTGGTTGTCCAGGACGATCCGCCATCTGTTGTCTTGAAGATTCTTCCGATTTGATCACCTCCCTGGGCGTTGTAGCCAACGACATAACCATTGGCAGCATCGATGAAACAGGTTGAGAGCAGTTGGCATTCTCCGGAGAGGGTTGTGGTCACCCAGCTCTTTCCGCCATCGATGGTCTTCACAAACTCGCCCGACAATCCGACTGCATAGCCATGGGTTTTATCGGGGAAAGAGAGGGAAGTCAGGTGAAGCGATCCGCTTTTTAACACCGTCGTCCATTTCCTGCCACCGTTGATGGTCTTGAGAATGGTGCCTGACCCGGCTGCAAATCCCGTCAGGGAATCGGTGAAAAACAGGGCGAAAAGGTTGGGCAAGGTGTCGTTGGAAAAGACATCCCAGGCGGCACCTCCGTTGGTGGTCTTCAGGATGAAACCATGCAGGAACAGTCCGTCGTTGTTCAGCTCGGAGCCGACCACAAACCCCCTTTGGGCATCGGTGAAATAGAGCGAGGCAGGGCGCTGTCCGGACCGTGTGCCAAGGGTATGCCAGGACCGAACCATCGAAGCCGAACCATCGGAATCAGTTTTGTTGCAACCAGACATCACCCAAAAGAGACAGAGGACAAGGCAGGGTGAGAGGCGACGAAAAAGGCTGATCATCATCGGTATAAAGTTTATCGGTTGGGTACTTCAAAGGTAACATTCCTCCGGATTGGCTGGATCCTTTACTTCAAAATTTCGACGGGATTGTTTCGCTTCCATCTCCTTTGCATGTGCCTCCCTTCCGGTCCGGCCCTGACTTCAGAGTGGCAGCCGCAGCGGAACCATGGCCGAGCTTTGGAAGCCCATCCCCCGGTAGAGACCGATGGCCGTTTGGTTGTCGGCATCGGTGAGTAAGGTAAGCCGCAGGCATCCTTGTTCCCGTGCATGGGAAATGACGTATGCCAGCAGTTGTTTTCCATACCCCTTTCTCCGGAAACCGGGTTTGATGACCACATCCTCGAGGAGGGCCACGCGACCACCCAGGGCGGTGCTAACGGTGTACAAAAGGTTGGCCATGCCGATGATCTCTCCTGCCCGGACCACCACGAAAAATGTTCCGGTTTCGGGATGCGCCAGGATCTGCTCTATTCCGGATCGCTGTTTGGGTTCATCCGGCACAAATTCGCTCTCCAAGGAAAAAAGGCTGAGCAACAAGGCAGTGAGTGCCTCCAGGTCATCCCGGGTGGCGAGGCGGACAAAAGTTTCGATCATGGGTTCGACGATTTCTTTTGGGTGGCATAACGATGGGTAAAGGCTTGCCTTTTGTTGGACAGGTCCCAGGTGGAAAGTTCCGCGGCTACCTGTTCGGGGAAGGACCTGGAAATGTCCCGCAAGGCATTGCCGACCGATTTGCGGAGGTATTCGCTCTCGCTGGATCGGTGCATGGCAATCAACCGGATGGCGACTACGGGTCGATCCCGGAAGAATTCCCGGCTAGTCCAGATACGCAACCCCTCGGTAACGGCCCTGCAGACCCGCGGATCCGGATCCTGAAGCCAATCTACGATCGTACCGAGGGACCTGGCATATCCGTTGTCCCGGCAATATTGATCGAACGCCTTGGCCAATATCTCCTGCACCTGCCAGCTGGGATCCTGACTCACTTGGACACGGAGGATCCGCAACACCTCCGGATCCCGGGCAGCGATCCGTCCCAACAGGAAGATTCCCAGGCTCCTGATCTGATATGCCTGATGAGCCAGCAAGGGAAGGGCGAAGGTTCGGATCTCCTCTGCCGAACGCGCGGCGGATAGGGATTCAGCCGCTTTTTCGATGGGTTTGAATCCATGGGTGATCTGCATCAGACCGGCAAACAATTCATCCATCGATTGGGGCCGTTGTTGCTGACCGATGAAGTTCTGAAACGGCTCCGTCAGCCCAATTTGTTTTTCCGGTGGTAAAGGATGGTCCATACGGCAATCAACACAAAGGGCAGTGTGGAAAGGATGATCTTGAAATTGAGACTGATGACACCGATGAACAGCATCAATCCCAGCAGAAGTCCCAGACAGCCCATGCTGACAAAGGTGAGTACCCGGGATGGAACCTTCTGGAAAAGGGTGATCAGCAGGAGGATCTGTCCGATCATGGGAGCGACAGTCAGGGGATGGAGTACCGAAAGCGGATCGGCAAACAGTTTGGACAACACATCGACTTCGGCCTGGATCAGGAAGGTGTGGTAATGGTTGCCCCATTCCAGATACCCGAAGAGGGAGGTGATCAACAAAAGGAGATTCAATACTTTGCTTTTCATGTCAATGCATTTGGATGGGTAAAAGAGGGTCGGTCAGACAAGATCCCAAAGCGACACCGGCCTGACTATGGGTAACATAATTCTTATCAATGTTACAAAAATTTGATCAGATAACCACTTGATGTAGAAAAGGAAGGTAACGCAGGATTCGAGAAAACGATCCCACCAAGGGGAATGGCCATCTCCGCATCCTACCCACCGCCTCGGTTGTTCTGGTCATCCGAATTTCACAATTCTCCCGTTGCCTTTCACCAACATTGGATCAAACTTTGTACCTTAGAGCATGATCAAAATGCAATCCCATCGTGATGAATTTCGACTATTTTACCCTTTATACGGTGATTGGGGCCTTGGAATGTATTGTGGCCTTTTTGTTGATCTATTACATCGTCAAAGTAAGATCGGCCAATTCGACCATCTACCTGTTCCTGGTTTACAAACTTCTGGATGCTGTTGCACTGACCGGGTTTGGATTTCTGAATTCAACCCATCGCTTCATCTCCCTTGAATTTGCTGTTGTTTTGCTTTATCTGGCCTGGTGGTTTTTCAGCATCAGCATGGTATCCTACCGGGGAAAGGTCTTGAAGAAACAGAGCATCATCCTGGCTGTGGCGGTGCTGATTGCGGTGGTTGTCTACCTTGCCACGGCGGGTGTCGTACGGGAATGCGTGACTGCGGTGCTGAGCACCCTCCTCTTTACCACCGTCGGAATTGATCTGATCAGGCGAAGGAAGCCCTACACATTTCCCTTGCTGATTGGCGTTTGCAGTTTAATTTTTGCCCTGGCCAACATCATCAGGACGATCTCCTACCTACAGATCGGTCCCAGTTTCGTGATGCTGGAGGTCTACACCACCGAGACCATTCATATCCTGATTTCTCTTGGTCTAATCCTGATTACCACCATCGGCTATTTTTTGCTGTTGAGTGAGCTCGACAAGGAGATCATCTTCGAGAAGAGCCGATTGAATCGGATCGCCATGGAACAGAGTCCGATGGAAATTGTGATCACCGATCTTCACGGGAAGATCACCTGGGTCAATGCGACCTTTTGCCGGATGACCGGTTATGCAGCACATGAAGTGCTGGGAGAGAACCCCAGGTTGCTGCAATCCGGCCTTACCGCTCCCGACATCTATTCCGGACTTTGGAAGACCATCTTGTCGGGGAATACCTGGTTTGGAGAATTCGTCAACAAGAAAAAGGACGGTACGATCTATTTCGAAGAGGCGGCTATCGCTCCCTTGAAAGACAAAAGGGGAGTCATCAACAGTTTCATTGCCCTCAAATCGGACATCACGGACCGGAAAGTGGCGGAAGAGCTGATCTTAAAGCAAAACCGGGAGCTAACCGAACTGAATGAAACCAAGAATCGTCTTTTCTCGATCATTTCCCATGATTTGCGGAATCCGATCGGCAACATGATGAGCTTTCTGGAACTCACGCGCGAGTTCATACAGGACGGAGAACAGGAGAAGGTGGTCGAGTTGCTGGCTGTAGCCGAGAACTCTTCCAAGGCGAGCTATGAATTGTTGGAAAACCTGCTGAACTGGGCGCGCTCGCAGTTGTCGTCCGTCGCATTTCAGCCAGTCGATTTTGACCTGCACCAGGTGATCCGGGAGATTTCGGATCTCTACCAGAGTGCGCTGACCCAAAAGGAGATCACCCTCCTCAGGGAGATCCCGGAGGGTACATGGGTGCATGCCGATCTCGACATGATCCGCACCGTTTTGAGGAACCTGACTTCGAACGCCATCAAATTCACTCCCGAACAGGGTCACATAGCCATTCAATCGGTCGAGGAAGAAGAAGAGGTAAGGGTTTTGATCCGGGATACCGGGGTTGGCATCGAGACTGCGAGGCTTGAGAAGTTGTTCAGTTTCACCAGCAACAAGAGTACCTATGGCACTTCCGGAGAGAAAGGCACCGGCCTCGGACTGGTCCTCACCCATGAGTTTCTCGCCAAGCATGGCAGTCGGCTGACTGTGGAAAGTCAGCCCGGTGCCGGCAGCTGTTTCAGTTTTCAGTTGAAAAAAGCGATCCGGTAGCCCACCGATCCCCCGTTAAAAAAACTGTTTTCATGCGAACAACCCTTTCATTGCCTATATGAAGAAAATCCTGCTGAGTCTGATTTTTGTCTGGTCGCTATCGCCCGTCTTTGGACAGGTGGGGCAACACGGTCCCCTGCGCGTGACGGAGAATGGTCATTACCTGGAATACCGCGACGGAACCCCTTTCTTCTGGCTTGGGGATACCGCCTGGGAATTGTTCCACCGGTTGACGATGGAGGAGATCGAACGCTATCTGGATAACCGGAAAGCCAAGGGATTCAATGTGATACAGGCGGTTGTCCTGGCCGAGATGGATGGATTGCAAAAACCCAACCGTTATGGGGAGGTGCCCTTCCACCATCTGGATCCGTCGCAACCCAACGAGAACTATTTCCAACTGGTCGATTCGGTGGTTCAAATGGCGCAACGGAAAGGACTCTTCATGGGTTTGTTGCCGACGTGGGGCGACAAGGTTACGCTGCTTTGGGGAAAGGGACCGGTGGTTTTCAACGCTGCAAATGCTTACGATTACGGCCTTTGGATTGGACGAAGGTACAAGAAGTATTCCCATGTGATCTGGATTCTGGGTGGCGACCGACCGGCCATGAAGGACAGTGTGGATTGGCGACCCGTCTGGCGTTCGATGGCCAAGGGTCTTCTCGAGGGATCGGGACCCAACGTTTTGATCGCCTATCATCCGTGGGGAGGAGAGCTGTCCAGTTCACAATACATCCACACGGAGCCCTGGCTTACCCTCAACATGATGCAGTCCGGTCACGGGAGCGGCCACGACGTGGAGGTATGGAAGATGGTCGAGAGGGATTGGAATCTCTTGCCGGCCAAACCGACCCTGGATGCGGAACCCAACTACGAGGACCATCCGGTCAATCCATGGCCGAAATGGGATCCGGCCAATGGATATTACAGGGATTATGATGTACGAAAACAGACTTACCGATCGGTGTTTGCCGGAGCCTGCGGGGTCACTTACGGGCATCACAGCATCTGGCAGTTCTGGAGTCCGCGGGAAGAGCCCATCAACCATGCAGACAGGTACTGGACCGAGGCACTCGACAGGCCGGGAGCATTTCAGGTGGGCTATCTCAGGCGACTGATGGAGTCACGGCCCTTGTCGGAGCGGATTCCCGATGACCGCCTCATCGAAACCGGCGAGGGGGTCAAGGGCGAATACATGACAGCCTTCAGGGATCGGCAAGGGCGGTATCTGATGGTCTACCTGCCTGTCGGAAGGTGTTTGACGGTCAACAGCAGTTCCCTTCAAGCGACAGAAGTCGTGGGATGGTGGTTTGATCCGAAAAGTGGAAAAGCAACCCTTATCGGTCGACTGACCAACACCGGACACATCACCTGCACCCCACCGACTTTGGGCGTAGGCCATGATTGGGTCCTGGTGCTGGACGATCCGAAAGCCCGTTTTGCAGAGCCTGGTCAGGCAACGAAATGAGGCAATCGCAGATCACCCTCCATTTCCTGTCAACAGCCTAATCAGCCAACGGTTGCAGAGGTATAGGCCTCTTACCGGCTCCACTGACATTTGGCAATCTTCACCTCCTGAGAGTTGGTTCCGATCTGAATGATGAATTCACCCGGCTCCCAGTCGTATTTCAGGTCGCTGTTGTAAAATTTGAGCTCCTCCGGGGTAATGACAAATTCCACCTCCCTGGTCTCTCCCGGAGCAAGTCGCACCTTACGGAATCCTTTGAGATCCTTGACGGAACGGGAGAGGCTGGCCACCGGATCGGCAATATAAAGCTGCACCACCTCTTCGCCGGTGAACTTGCCGGTGTTGGTCACCTTGATTTTTGCCAGCAAGGTCTCATTTCCCTGCAGTTGCTCTTTGCTCAGCATCACATCGCCATAGGCAAAGGTGGTGTAGCTCAAACCGTAGCCAAAGGGATAGAGGGGTTCGTTCGGGATATCCAGGTATTTGGAAGTGAACTTGTTCTTGGCGTCGTATGGTCTACCCGTGTTTTTGTGGTTGTAATAGATCGGGATCTGGCCAACGGAGCGGGGGAAGGTCATGGTAATTTTGCCGCTGGGGTTGTACTCGCCGAACAACACATCGGCAATGGCGTTGCCCCCTTCGATGCCCGGGGCCCAAGCCTCCAGGATAGCGGGAACATGTTCATTCTCCCAGACAAGGGTCAGGGGTCG
The DNA here is from genome assembly GCA_021286825.1 of Marinilabiliales bacterium. Classification (GTDB taxonomy): domain Bacteria; phylum Bacteroidota; class Bacteroidia; order Bacteroidales; family Prolixibacteraceae; genus CAINVV01. The sequence goes on from JAJTBP010000006.1 coordinate 19,531, forward strand.
ACCATTGAGCAGAACCAAAACCACCGGTTTGCCTGTGTTGACCAACTCTTTCAACAACTTCTGCTGACTTTCCGGTATCCCGATGTCGGAGCGGCTGGCGGCTTCTCCCGACATGTTGGCCGATTCGCCCAGGACCGCTACCACCACATCGGAGGATTTGGCCAGTTCGATGGCTTCTGCCAGCATCTGTTCGGCTGTGCGGGTCTCCACCTGTTCCTTGATGCCCATCATGGCGGCCCAGGGGTTCTTGATCCGCTCCTTCAGATAGGGGTCTTCGGTCAGGTTGGCACCTTTGGCATATCCAACGGAAGCTCCATCCTTGACAAGGTTTTTAATTCCAGTAAGCACATCGGTGGTTCGGGCAACGTCGCCTGTCGACCAGCACCCCAGCAGATCGGACTTGCTGTCGGCCAGTGGTCCCACTACGGCAATTTTGCCCGATTTCTTCAGCGGAAGCAACTGTTGACCATTTTTCAGCAGCACCATCGAACGCGCCCCCAGTTCCCGGGCAAATTGAAGGTGTTCGGGCGTCAACACATCGGTTTTGAGCCGTTCTTCCTTCACATACCGGTACGGATCTTCGAATAATCCCAGCTTGTATTTGGCCTCCAGAACGCGCCGGCAAGCCTGGTCGATCTCCTTCAGGGTTACCTTCCCCTCGGCCAGTGACTTTTTCAGCGTCTTGAGATAGCCGACCCCCTGCATATCCATGTCGAGACCGGCTTTGAGGGCCAGCACATCTACGGTAGGCAGATCGCCGAGGCCATGGAGTGTCATCTCATTCACAGAGGTATAATCGGAGACCACAAAACCTTTGAATCCCCACTCTTTGCGAAGCAGGTCGGTCAGCAACCATTTGTTGCCGGAGGCAGGAATGCCGTCGATCAGGTTAAAGGAGGACATGGCACTTCCTGCGCCCGCTTCGAAGGCAGCCTTGTAGGGAGGCAGATAGTACTGGTACATGGTGAGGCGGCTCATGTCGACGGTGTTGTAGTCGCGGCCAGCCTCGGCGGCACCATAGAGGGCAAAATGCTTCACGCAGGCCATCACGGTATTCTCCTTCGACAGATCACCTCCCTGATAACCGCGCACCAATGCCTTGGCCACCTGGGCACCCCACCAGGGATCTTCACCTGCCCCTTCGGCCACCCGACCCCAGCGTGGATCACGGGCGATGTCGACCATCGGTGAATAGGTCCAATTGATGCCGTTGGCGCTGGCCTCAATGGCGGCGATCCGGGCACTTTTTTCTATCATGGAAAGATCCCAGCTACTGGCCAATGCGAGCGGAATCGGAAATCCGGTCTTGTAACCATGGATCACGTCGACACCGATCAGCACCGGAATCTTTAGACGAGACTCCTGCGAAGCGGCTTCGATCTTTTTGGCTGTTTCGAAGGTATAGGCACCGGTAGCGCCAATTTCGCCTTTTTTCACCTCATTCAACATTCCTTCACCACCGGCAAGGACAGCGCCTGCACTGCCGGAAGAGAGGTTGAGTTGTCCCAGTTTCTCCTCCAGGGTCATTTTGCTCATCAACCCCGAGATGAAGGCATCCATTTTTGCCGATTGCCCGAATGAGCAGACGACGACCATCAGCAAAACAATCAATACCAAATAGCGTTTCATAAGCTTGAGTTTATGGTTTGTATTTCTTGACCCTCTCATCGCGGATCACGCCGCTCCAGTTCAGGCCATAGGCAAAATCGTAGGCATGACCCTCGGCATCCTGATAACATTTCATGTCGCGTGGGAGATCCTCCTTTTGTTCTTCCACCGTCTTCATGTCGGCAGGCATCTGGAAGGGCAGCAAAGCCGAGGGTTCACTAGCTCCAGATATGAGATCCAGGATGGCCTGGGATTGGACGCCCATCTCTACCAGGATGGCATCTGCATAGGGTTCGATCTCAGAAAAGACCATGGGGTTGGAACATTTGACCACCACCACAACCGGCTTATGGCCCATCCTCTTCCGGGTGTCGACGACCGTATTGCGATCTTGCAGGTTTGAGGCCGTGACGGTTTTGCCCTTGTAGGAGCGATTGACGAAGTTTTCGAATGGACTGCCGCCAGCAAGGCTGGTTTCTCGGGCAGCATCGGCCTTGTAGGGACCGTACTGCAGGCTGATCGGTACATAACCGTTGCCGTGGTGCTGAAGGTCCTCCTCTGAAAAACCGGTGCCTCCCTTGGGACTGTCGATGCAGATCAGCGCAAAATCGGCCTCCTCCGGCTTGGCCACTACCTGGTAATATTTGTTGGCCAATGCCGGACCAATGGCCTCCTTCCAACTCTCCTTTGTTTCAATGCCAAACCAGTTTTTGCCACCGGGAAGGTATTTCTGCGGAATGAACACCTTCAGCTGCTTTTTGAGCGGGAGGGTCTGGCCATGGTTCTTGAGCATAACAACCGACCGGAGTTGTGCATCAAACCCCGCCTTCATGAATTCAGGATTTCCCACGATCTTTCCCGATTCGACAGGATCCAGATAGGGATTTTCGAACAGGCCGACCCGGAAAATATTGCGGAGCAACCGAACGGCCGACTGTTCGAATCTTTGCCGCATCAGTGCCTCACCATGTGCTTCGACCCCCATCTTATAGGCTTGGATGACAGGGCCCATTTCGTTGTTGCCGCCAAATTGATCGACACCGGCCTCGATGGCTTTGAAGTGTCGCTCGGCCTCGGTCAGTTTCTCTACACCCCAGCATTTCCCCTGGAATACGAAGACATTCTTGGTATCCTTGGTGATCATCCAGTCGGTACAAACCACGCCATCGTATCCATATTTGCCACGAAGCAGATAGGTGATGAGGTAGCGGTTGTAGCTGTTGCCCACATTCTCCTTGTTGAGGGTATCCTGGTTAAAGGAGATGGTATAATAAGGCATTACGGCTGCGGCTTTTGACGTTTTGCCGTCGAGCCGGAAGGCCCCTTCTGTGAAAGGTTTCAGATGGTCTTTCAGGTTGTTGCCCGGATAGACGGCATAGGCTCCATAGCCGAAGTGGGCATCACGCCCTCCCTCCTCAGGTCCGCCACCCGGCCAGTGCTTGACCATGGCGTTGACACTCTTGATGCCCCAGCCGTCGGCCAGTTCATCGGTTCCCTCCGAGGTCTGGAATCCATCCACATAGGCCCGTGCCATATCGGTGGCAAGGGTAGGATCCTCACCCATGGTACCGTCGAAGCGGCTCCATCGGGGTTCCGTTCCCAGATCGATCTGCGGAGACAATGCAGTGGCGATCCCGAGTGCCCGATATTCTTTTGAGGCAATGGTGCCAAACTGTCTCATCAGGGAGGGATCGAAAGAGGCTGCGATCCCCACGGAACCTGGCCACATGGAGATCTTACCACCTGCCCCTGCATTGAACTCGGCGTATGCGTCGCTGCCATGACGGGGATCCGAACTGTTGTTGGCGGGAATGCCCAAACCGATCCCTTCGACCAACGACTGTGCATTGTTGTTCCATTGAGCCGCCACTTCCGGACTCTCCACCGAGGTGACGAGCACATGCCTGAGGTTGTCTTCGGTTAGGAATTTTCGTTGCTGATCGGACAGATCACTCGGTTTTGCCCCGCTTTCGCGGAAGGGCTTTCCCTGATAGGTGCTGGCTCCGAAGGGACCTCCCCCTGCCGATGGGATGGACTGATGGGCGCTGTAAAGCATCAGTCCGGCCATCTGTTCGATCGTCATGAGTGAGGCGAGATTCCGGGCCCTCTGCTCGACGGGAAGTCGCCAGTCTTCGTATGGATCCAGTTTGCCATTTTTGTTGAGATCCTTGAAAGCGAATCCATCGACCGTCAGGATCCGGATTCCAGATGACCGGGAATAACCCAGTGTACGGCCACCCTGGTTGACAATACGTTTGAAACCTCCGTTGTCTGTCTCGGTCCATTTAACCTGACAACTCATGCATGCGATCAATCCCAGGATGGGAAGCCATCTGCCAAAATCTTGAATCCGCTTCATTGATGCTATTTTTTGAGGATTAATTCCGCAATCGTCAACGGCACAAAAGCATGCAGCGCCCTGATCGGATCGATGGGTCAGCGCGTAGACTTCCCATCAGGCGATCCCCCGGGGCCGCATGGAACCTTTAAAGCACCGTTGTTTGTTAAAAAATCAGTAGAAGCGTCTGGTCAGTTTGGTCAAACCAAAATACACAAAATTTGGATTCTGTGAGCGTTGATTCATAAGAATTGAGAAAATCGGGCAGTGGAGAATTCAGACATCTTTCGAAAAAGGGATCACCCATCCGCGCATCGGGACAAGAATCCCTGCCTTCCGGCCGAAACAATCATTTGCCACCCCGGCAACCTGATTCCGCGGCCGGTCTTCCTCCCTTGTCATCCCTTTCTACAAACCTTTAACCGCTCCGCGGTTGGAAAAATCAAGCCCCCGTGTTATTCCGGTCTCCCGTTTCCTGTCTCCGGTCTCCCAAAAAGCCAGCCACAGCGGCAGCATCATGCCATCCGCCCATGCTCCATGCCCCCTGCTCCATGCCTTTCCCTCCATGCCCCCTGCCCCATGCCTTTCCCGGCCGAAATGATCTTTTGCTGCCCCGGCAGCCTTAACCCGCGGCCGGTCTTTCTCCCTTGTCATTCCTTTCTACAAACCTTTAACCGCTCCGCGGTTGGCAAATCAAGCCCCCCTTCTTCCGGTCTCCGGTCTCCCGTTTCCCGTTTCACACAAAGCTAGCCACAGCGGCAGCATCATGCCTACCGCCCATGCTCCATGCCCCCTGCCCCATGCTTCTCCCTCCATGCCCCCTGCTCCATGCCTTTTCCGGCCGAAATGATCTTTTGCTGCCCCGGCAACCTGATTCCGCGGCCGGTCTTCCTCCCTTGTCATCCCTTTCTACAAACCTTTAACCGCTCCGCGGTTGGAAAAATCAAGCCCCCGTGTTATTCCGGTCTCCCGTTTCCTGTCTCCGGTCTCCCAAAAAGCCAGCCACAGCGGCAGCATCATGCCATCCGCCCATGCTCCATGCCCCCTGCTCCATGCCTTTCCCTCCATGCCCCCTGCTCCATGCTTCTCCCTCCATGCCCCATGCTTCTCCTGTTTCAGACAAAAAAGGCCCCCGGAATCTTACTCCGGAGGCCTTAGTCAGGCGGTTCATGCGTGCTTGCCAGATCCTTGCTGGTCATGTGAGGCGCTAAGGAAGAGCCATAGCGACGGTCCGTTTTCACATCAGACCTTCACTTTTCAGCTGATCCACTGTGAGTGGTGCACCCACCTCGATGATGGCAGCCTTGCGCGTACCATTGTGATGGTTGTCCATGTGGTGTTTTGCGTTGACTTCGACGGTTAGCATGACAAACATGCCTAAGGCGACCAGTGCTACGTTTGAAAGAATTGATTTCGTTTTCATGGCTTCAAATTTTATGGGTTGTTTTTAATTTCTGATTCAAAAATAGGGTGCGAAGCAAGTGACACAAAATACAATAGACCAGTCAGATGATTTTCTGGACAGATCCGCTGATTTTGCCGACCAATGACTTTGGATGTGACAACCGTTGTATCCGGAATCCATGCTCCTACATCCATCTCCCAATCTTTTTTATCTTTGGATGGCCCAAATCTTCTCCCATGTCACAGCGCGATTTTACCTCCATCAGTCCATCAGCCTTTTCACTGTTGAGGATGAAAGGGCATACCACCATTCCCTTTGCCCGCGAAGCCGCCGTCCTTGTATCGCGGCCGGAGCCCTGGGAGCCCGATTTCCATAAAAAAGAGCTCTCCTTTTGGGCCAGAACGGTCCATTTCGAGCAACGTTACCGCAGCATCGATGCGCTATTGGCAGATTTGCAGGTGAACCAGGTACTGGAGCTATCTTCCGGGTTTTCCTTCCGCGGACTCTCGATGATCGCTACCCGTCCTGTACATTACATCGACACCGACTTGCCGGAAATGATGGCCACCAAACAGCAACTGCTGGCAGAACTTCGGCTTGGAATGGATCAACCCGTTGGTGAGCTGGAGATGCTACCCCTCAACGCCCTGGATGAAGAACAGTTCCACTCTGTAGTCGCCCGTTTCGGGGAGGGGCCCATCGCCATTGTGAATGAAGGATTGCTGATGTACCTCAACCGCAGCGAAAAAGAGCGACTTTGCAGGCTCATCCGGGACATTCTCAAGAAACGGGGTGGTTACTGGATCACGGCCGACATCTACCTCCGAAATCAGGAACAGAAGTTTGATCTCAAGCTGGATGAATCGACCAAGGCATTTTTCGCACAACACAACCTTGAGGAAAACAAGTTTGGCAGTTTTGAAGAGGCCACCTCTTTTTTTCAGGAGATGGGTTTTGTCATCGAAAAGCAGGCGGCAGTCGAACGATCGGAGCTGAGTTCGCTGAAGCATCTGATTCGAAATGCCTCCTTCTTCCAGTTGATGAAACTTCGGAAAGGAGCAAAATTGCAGGCCACCTGGCGCCTGAAGGTTTGAAGGGAAGGTCTCTGTTTCAACTTTCCGCGATTGTCCCCTCCTTGATCTTCGGTCGTCATACCCTCCCATCGGTTACCCGATCTTGTACATCGACAGATGTTTCGTAGTTTTATGTTTACAAATCCATTTCAAGCTTCTCCTTCAATCTTCAAGACGGATGAAACCGAAGGAAAGTAATTTGTTCAACGACACAGACAACTGCTATGAAAAAAATCTTGATTTATCTGGTGCTGATTGGCATTTTTGCAACGCTCACCGGTTACGTGATTGAAAGAGGAGAGCAATTGGCAACCGAATCCCGTCAGCAAAAGAGTGAGCTGGGCGTGCATCCGGAAGTCAATGCCAAGCCAGTGGTGATTGACTCCAACATCAACCTGGCCCATCAGTTTCTCACCAACATCCAATATCCCCTGTCGATTCTCCTGTTACAGGTAATCATCATCTTATTGGCTTCCAGCTTGTTTGGACTGCTCTTCAAGGTTTTGGGGCAACAAACCGTCATTGGTGAAATCATTGCCGGGGTTTTTCTGGGACCTTCGATTTTCGGATGGTTGTTTCCCGATCAATTTGCCTTCATCTTTCCACACAACTCCTTTTTGTCACTTCAGTTCCTCAGTCAAATCGGATTGGCCTTTTTCATGTTTGTGATTGGCATGGAGTTGGATCTGAGTAAAATCCGTAGCAAGACCCACGACGCAATCATCATCAGTCAGGTTAGCATCGTTTTACCCTTTTTTCTGGGGGCCTGCGTTTCCTACTACATCTTTCTGGATCTGGCGCCGCAAGGTGTACACTTTCTCTCCTTTGCCCTTTTTATGGGCATCGCGATGAGCATTACCGCATTCCCGGTCCTTGCACGGATCATCAAGGAGCGTGGGTTGACCAAAACACCGCTGGGGGTTCTGGCCATTACCTGTGCCGCTGCCGATGACGTCACGGCCTGGTGTCTGTTGGCAGCGGCCATCGCAATCGTAAAAGCCGGAAGCATCGTCAGTTCCCTCTTCACCATTGGCCTGGCTGCCCTTTATCTGTTGGTGATGCTCTATCTGGTAAAACCCTGGCTAGACAGACTGAGCGCAAAGAGAATGCAGCAGGAGACGATCAACAAAACCGTCATTGGGATCTCCTTCTTTGTTTTGTTGCTATCGGCCTATTTCACTGAGATTATTGGCATTCATGCCCTCTTTGGCGCCTTTATTGCCGGGGTGATTATGCCAAACAACGTTCGCTTCAGGGAAATTCTCGCAGACAAAGTGGAAGATGTCAGCACCATTTTGTTGCTGCCGATCTTCTTTGCCTTTACCGGACTCCGTACCCAAATCGGACTTTTGAACGAAGGTCATCTTTGGCTCTATTGTCTGCTGATCATCACGGTAGCCATCACAGGGAAATTGTTGGGAAGTGCCTTGACCGCCCGGCTCATCGGCAGAAGCTGGCAGGAGTCCCTCTCGCTCGGTGCCTTGATGAATACACGCGGTCTGATGGAACTGATCGTGCTCAACATCGGATACGATCTGGGGGTCTTTGGTCCCGAACTCTTTTCCATCATGGTCATCATGGCCCTTTTTACTACGTTTATGACCGGACCGCTTCTGGATCTGGTCAATTTTACCTTCCGTCAAGCGAAAACCCCTGTAGACACGGAATCCAAACCCCTGAATCTATGAACAAACGAATCGACAAGTGGGTGCCCATCACGCCATTCAAATCATCCTTCCAGACACGCACGGATCGTTCTTTCAGTCTTCATCCAAATCAACAGGGGAAGAAGCCTCTTGGGCGATGGCATCGGATCCTTCGCAACCCAGGCATCTCCCTTGCCTTGCTCATCCATCTGCTGATATGGAATTCTTTTATCTTCCCCTTGCAAGCAGGAGAAAACAAGGTCATCCGGCTATCGCAAACGGAGGCCCTCGAACTGGTCAAGATCCGGCCCGGCACCTTCATGATGGGCATGCGTCCCGGTGATCTGGATGGTTATCCGAACAAAGAGTTGCCGCGGCATCCTGTCTCCCTGACCAAATCCTTCTGGATGGGCAAATTTGAGGTGACCCAGGCACAGTGGCTCGCTGTCATGGGCACGTCGCCATGGTCCGGTAAGCAATATGTCCGCGAATCGGGCAAATTTCCTGCCGTTTACATCTCGTGGTCCGAGGCGGAACAATTTGTGCGACGGCTATCTGATAAGACGGGCCTTCCGTTTCGCCTGCCAACAGAAGCAGAATGGGAATACGCCTGCCGGGCTGGTACGGTGACGCGATTTTATTGGGGCGACGATCCCAACTACACCGAGATCGGAGAGCATGCCTGGTGGCGTGGAAATGCCTGTGTCAAAGAGGAGAATTATGCCCACGAAGTAGGTCATTTCCCTCCCAATCCCTGGGGGCTGTTTGATATGTCTGGCAATGCATCCGAATGGTGCAGCGACTGGCATTCCTTCTATCCCGATTCGGCTGTCACCAATCCCACCGGTCCGCAAAAAGCCGACCACCGGGTGCTCCGCGGTGGCAGTTGGAGTTCCCTTGGGGGACACTGTCGTTCCTCCCGCCGGCACCACGAATTACCGGAGATGGCCCGTGGCGACTTTGGTCTGCGTGTTCTCCTGGATGAACCTGTACAGACGGACGAAACCGCTTTCAGCTCCATGAACCTCTTCACTGCCGGGGAGGAGGGCGTAAACACCTACCGGATCCCCTCGCTGTTACTGGCTCCCGACAACACCCTTCTGGCCTTTTGCGAGGCACGCAAGCAATCCGTCTCCGATGCGAGTCCGACCGACCTGGTGTTGCGCAGAAGTACCGACGGAGGGAAACACTGGTTGCCAACGCAGGTGCTGGTGCGCGGACAAGGCAATGAAGCCCTGATGAACCCCTGTCCGGTAGTGGACAGAAGCAATCACCGCATCTTGCTTTTCTGCATGAATGCCAACAAATTTGGCCCTAACCTGAATCAACTGTTGCTGCTGACCAGTGATGACAACGGTCAAAGCTGGACCACCCCGATGGAAATCGGAAAGGCTTCGTCAGGATGGGACTTAAGCTTTGTGTCAGGGCCTGGAGTGGGTATCCAGCTAAAAAGCGGTCGACTCCTCATTCCCGGGTACATGGGTCATCCGGATGAAGAATTGGAAGAGAACTCACGATCCTGTGCCATCTACAGTGATGACCATGGCAAGAGCTGGAAAATGGGTCATCCGGTCGATCAATTTTCGGATGAGAGTCAGGCAGTGGAACTTAAGGATGGATCCGTGATGCTGAACATGCGGGGAAACATGGGAATGAGCTGCAGGGGAGTTGCCATTAGCCGGAATGGCGGAGAAAGCTGGCAACCGGTCCGCTGGGACCATACCCTGAACGAATGTCCGTGCCAGGCCAGTATCGTTCGCTATGGCACTTCGGGTGGTGATGGAAAGCAACGGATCCTCTTTGCCAATCCGGACAACAGCGGTGAGAAATTTGGAATCCTGGACAGAACCCGAATGACGGTGCGGATGAGCTATGACGAAGGGAAAAGCTGGCCCGTCAGGAAACTGATTCATGCAGGTCCCTCCTCCTATTCCACCATGGTGCGTTTGTCCGATGGAACCATCGCCATGCTGTTCGAAGGCGGGGAACACCATCGCAGGGAATGGATCCGGTTTGTACGTTTCACCCTGGATTGGCTGACGGATGGGATGGAGGAAGGCCCTTTTCGGAAGGATCCCTGACCAATGGCTGAAAGTCGGCAAAGGATAAACAGCGGATACCTCCACCCATTGCCAGCAAAGTACGGATTTGCTCTTGAAACAAAACAATGATCATGAAAAAATGGTTGCTCTCCCGATACGCCACGTGGGTGTTGGTCCTGACCGTCATGGCGACGGATGTGCAGGGTCAGAAAACGGTCTCCATCGGAGCCTATCTCCAGGAAATCAGCGAAAAGATCCCCCTTCCTTCCGGCGCCGATCCCCGGGTCATTCGCTTGTTCCCAACCCAGGAGGGACAAATTGTCGTGACAGCCAACGGTGTCTTCACCTTTCAGGGGGGGCGCTGGCTTGGCAGACCCAACGGTTCGGGATGGCGTTGCGCGACCCTGGATGGTGCCGGACATGTATGGCTTTCAGATGGGAAAAGGCTCGTCCGGTCGGATGAAGGGAGCAATTGGGTGCTCCCCGGAGAGGCAGCCGGGGATTCCATTCTCTGCCTGATGTGTGAATCGGGAAATCTGCTCCAGGTAGGAACCACCAACGGATTGTGGAGTTTTGAATCCGGTCGCTGGACACGCCATGCATTCACCGGCAACAAAAGGATTCGTGACCTGACGGTGGATCGGGATGGGGATCTTTGGGCCGCCACATCCGACGGATTGTTGCGTCGGATGAAGAGTCGCTGGTTCAACATGGATGATCATCTGATGGCTTCCGGGTTGCACCGCAGCTATTTTTCTGTATCAGGACTTCCTTCCCTGCCGGGGATCGCTTTCGGGGCGGACAAATCGGTTGGCATGATTCGGGAAGACGGCCTCAACCAACTCTGGCGCGGAACAGACGGTTTGCCTTACGGACCGGCTACCGTCATTCGATTTTCAGGCGAAACACTCTGGATGGCAACTGAAGCCGGAGCCATCAGAAAAGATTCCGCCTGGCATTATTACCATGGACGTCGTTGGTTGCCATCCAATAAGGTAAACGACCTCATGCCCCTTGATAAACACAGGATATGGATCGCTACCGACAATGGCATCAGCGAGATACGTCAGGTCTCCATGACGCTGGCAGAGAAGGCATCCGTCTTCGAAGAACGGATCCGTCTGCGGCACGACCGGTACGGACTGGTGAGTGCCTCCAAGTTGAAATACCCGGGGGATCTCTCATCCAGCCGGACCCTCAACAACGACAACGACGGACTCTGGACCTCCCTTTATCTGGCTGCCGAATGTTATCGCTATGCGGTCACAAAGGATCCTGAGGCAAAAGCCAGGGCCATACGAAGCTATGAAGCCCTGGAACGACTGGAACAGGTCACCGGAATATCCGGATATCCGGCCAGGACCTTTGCCGCAGCCA
>JAJTBP010000267.1 GCA_021286825.1 Marinilabiliales bacterium
CGCACAAAACAGGTGACAGTATCGAAAACATTGCGCCAATAACGGCTTCGTTCCATGAACTGCCGATAATCCTCCTGATATCCCAGATGTTTGGCCACACGTGCAATGCACCAATCGTCATAGGCATACTCAACAGTTTTCGTTACGCCTCTCTTTCTGGGATCGAGGTCGTCCGGGACATAACCATACTTCCGGTAATGGTTGGATTCCCTGATGTCTTGATTGGCGGTCGTTTTCATTGCCTCAAAGGCTTCGTTGTAATCAAATCCGACTATCCCTTTCAGCATGGCATCCGCAATGACAGGTACAGCATGATAGCCCGGCATCACATTGGCTTCACCAAAGTAGAGCTCCCAACTCGGCAACAATCCATGTTGCTCGTAAAATGCCAGGTAAGAACGGATGATATCCGGAACTTTTTCAGCCTGGGTAACGGTATACAGAGGAGCCGTTGCACGGAAGGTATCCCACAAGGAATGGAGCGTGTAAATGTTCTTGCCCTGATGAACCGATCCATCCGCACCACGGTATTGACCCTTTGCATCATCGAAACGGAAAGGAGCAAAATAATTGTGGTACACTGCAGTATAAAAAGTCTCCTTCAGTCTCTTGTCAACACCCTCGATCCTAATTTTCTCCAGTTCTTTTTCCCAGGCGCTTTCCGCATCTCTCCTGACCCGATCAAAATTCCAGTCAGGAATCTCGTCCAGCCCTGCCATTGCACCTTCAACCGAGGCCGAACTGATCGACACTTTGACCAACAGCTGTTTCCCTTGTGTGGGAGCCGGGAAAGCCAGATAACTGTTGAGCCGCACTGCCCTTGCCTCGGATGTCCCCCGAACAAGCAAAGAATCCTCTGCAAAGAGGGTAACATCACCGAAAGGCTCACTGGTCTGAAGGGCAAAATAGACCATGCGTTCTCCCACAAAGCCCATCGATCTCCTGAATCCCGTAACCGTGTGACTGTCCACTTTCTGGAAATGGCATTCCAGAGGCTCATCGCCGTTGTGACCCGGTTTGGATTCCGCTCCGTTACCAAATCCAAGATCCAATCGCAACAGGGCTTGTTTGGCTTCAGGGAAGGTATACCGGTGCAATCCGCATCTCAAAGTAGCAGTCAGTTCAGCCCGGATGCCAAATCGTTTCATAAACACAGAATAATATCCCGGCGAAGCCATCTCGTCCTGATGGGAAAATTCGCTGCGAATGGAGGTGGCCGTTGGCAAGCTGTTGGTGAGGGGCAGCAAGGAGATATCACAAAGACATTCGGCACCGGTACCGCTGTAATGGGTATGGCTAAAACCGAAAATTTGATTGGATGAATAATGGTAACCGCTGCACATCTCGTAACGGTGATCCCCATTGTCCGGACTTAGTTGCACCATGCCAAACGGGACCAAAGCCCCTGGAAAAGTATGTCCATCCTCATCTGTCCCAATGAAAGGGTTGACATAGCCAATCAAATGTTCATCTTGCGGGGTTTGACACCCCATGGATAAAAAGCCGATCACGGTCACCCATGACCACATAAGCCGTTTCAATCGTCGCATAGTTGGTTTTGTTAGCTGAAAGTTCTTTTGACACTTCCTGTCGAGGGTCGGAACAACTTCCTTCCTTGACGTGAAGACGGGTCATCCAAAAACCAGGAACGGGTTCCCTTAAAAGTGCAAAAGTACATCCTTGAATTCGTAACAATTTTACTCCTTTTTCGCGAATTTTTGGCATGGGTCCGGAGCAGTGACTGAAAAGATTCCAACCGCCTCACCGGATGAAATCCCAACTCATCCGGTCATTTTCCGACCCTAAGGAAGCGCCATTTCAAGGAAATTGCACGGTTCAATTTCGGTTTTTGGGGTCACCCAATAAAATCATTCAACGAAGCACTGATAAATTAAGGCTTTTCACAGGTTTAATCTGGCTTTTTACTTAACTTATGAAATTTCATCCTTGTGAGAATTAATTTTGTTACAATTTTCGTCATTTACCCATGCCATGCAGTATAAATCGGCCAAAATATCCTTTCTTGAGAATCTAATATTCGGGGTCATTTGGATTGGCATCTTCTCCATTCCATTTTTCAATCAATGGAGTCAGACCAATATGGACTGGGACCATTTGCTGGCCACCTGGCTTAAGATATTTGGTTTCTTTCTGATTTTTCTGATCAATGTTACCATTCTCGTTCCACGCTACCTGATCCAGCAGAAATACAAGAATTATCTGATTTCAGCGATCCTCGTCATTGCCGGATTCACGGCTGCGGGATTGTTTCTGAACGCCCTCCTCTTCCCGCGCCCGCTGGCCATGCCTCCCATGAACCTGGGATCCGGCAGTCCGATGGAACTGGGTACGGATATGCCGGCTCCAATTGGATTCAAGCCGGAACGCAAAACGGATTTTGACTCCACCGCCTTTACCATCATCGCCAACGTCATCATTTCCTTTTTAATCGTGGGCACCAGCACCACCTTCAAGGTCATTGGTCAATGGTTGATTTCCGATAACAGGCGTAAGGATCTCGAAAAAGAACAGCTTCGAACGGAACTTGCTTTTCTGAGACATCAGGTAAGTCCCCATTTCTTCATGAATACCCTGAACAACATTCATTCGCTGATCGATATCAACACAGAGGACGCAAAGGATGCAGTCATCCGACTCTCTACCATGATGCGATACCTTTTGTACGACACTTCCCAAGGCCATACCAGTCTTAAGAAGGAGATCGGATTTCTGGAGAGTTACATCTCACTGATGCAGCTTCGCTTCTCCAAACATGTCAAGGTGATGCTGAAGTTGCCTGCCAACGTACCGGAGGTTCAGATTCCCCCCATGCTTTTCATCTCCCTTCTGGAAAATGCCTTTAAACATGGGGTCAGCTATCAGAAAGACTCTTTTGTATCCTTTGAGTTAGCCTTGCAAGAGAACCGACTGATATGTTCCCTCTGCAACAGCAAACATGTCAAGACCGAAGGCCAGGGAAGTTATTCGGGCATTGGTCTGAACAACATCCGCAAGAGTCTGGAACTCTTGTTTGGGCACAACTATCAATTTGAGATTCGGGAAACGGTGGATGAATACAGCATTTATCTGAACATTCCCATATCCAAGGAGAGTCAGACCAGTTCCTGATACGGGATTTTAATAATTTCCTGCCGGGGAAGGTGGTAAACATACGACAACAAAACCAAGAGAAAGAAGAGATGAAAATCAAATGCATTGCTATTGACGATGAACCGCTGGCCTTGAAACAGATCGGGGTTTACATCGAGAAGACTCCTTTTCTGGAGTGCGTTGCCCTTTGCTCATCGGCAATCGAAGCACTGAAATTCGCCAAAGAGCAGGAGATTGACCTGATGTTTGTCGACATCAACATGCCGGATCTCAACGGAATGGACTTTGTCAAGTCTCTGGAACAAAAGATCCCGGTGATCTTCACCACCGCCTATAGCGAATATGCCATTGAGGGATTTCAGGTCAATGCACTCGATTATCTGCTCAAGCCCATCAGTTATGCCTCCTTTCTGAAATCTGCCAACAAGGCGCGTTCCTGGTTTGACATGAGCAAGAAGCCAACGGATCCGCCACTGACCGCACAGGATTATCTTTTCGTCAAGTCAGAACACAGGCTGATTCGTATCTTACTTTCCGACATCAAGTACATCGAGGGATCCAATGAGTACATCATCATCCATCTTTTGAAAGAGAAACCCGTCACCACCCTGATGCGGATGAAGCACATTGAGACGGAACTACCGGAACAGCAATTCATGCGGGTACACCGTTCGTTCATTGTCAACCTTTCGCAGGTGAAAGTAATCGAGCGCAACCGGATCATCTTTGATGAAAAGATCTACATTCCGATAGGCGAACAATACAAGGAGAATTTTCAGAAATTTCTGGACAGGACCTTCTATATATGAGCGGAAGACTTACGATCTTTCCTGTCGGGGAACGGAATTCGACTCCGCTATCCCTTGGCAAGCGACCAAATCCCTCAGCAAATAGTTAAGCAACGAACGCGTACAAACGATGAGATTCAAGAAAAACATAGCAACCAGTGAGGCCGGATTTATTTTCAACCCAGGCACCGGCGATTCTTTCTCGGCCAATCCCATAGGTTCTGAACTGCTATCCCTCTTTAAGGAAGAGAAGAGTCGGAAAGAGATCATTGAGACCATTTGTGAGAAATATGAGGTAGAGAGCATTCAGTTTGAACGGGACCTGGATGATTTTCTATCGCAATTGCGTGATTACAATCTTTTGGAGGATTGATCCCCTCTTTGGATTGAAGAGAATTCATGCCCATTACATCAAGACACAACCTCCATTGTTCCCTTACGAGATATGAAGACTACACCTACGAACGAAACGATCCTTCCCAACCTGGTCATCGCAGTTACCGGTCTGAATGCCATTGACAGTCCCGGACCCGGAATTGCAGTCATCCGTGCCATACGTGAATGCCCAGACTTTGAGGTTCGGATCATCGGACTGAACTACGAAGCGCTCGAGCCAGGCATTTACATGCACGATCTGGTCGACAAGACCTACCAGATTCCCTATCCCAGTGTCGGCACAGAAAGTCTGATGCATCGGTTGCAAGAAATTCATGCAAAGGAAAATCTGAGCATGATCCTCCCCAACTTTGATGCCGAGCTATTCAACTTCATCAAGTTGCAAGATGACCTTGAAAGAATGGGCATCCGCACATTTTTGCCGACAATGGAGCAATTTGAGTCGCGGCACAAACATGTACTGATGCAGTTTGGCACAAAGCACAACCTGTTGGTTCCGGAGGACAGAAAGATCCTGCAACCGGCCGATCTTGTCAAAGCCGCTGAAGAGCTGGATTTCCCGCTC
>JAJTBP010000268.1 GCA_021286825.1 Marinilabiliales bacterium
CCTAAAATAAAAAAGTCGTCACCTAATGGAAACGACCTTCGTAGCGAGGGCGGGGGATGATCCCGCGACCTTCCCGATTTTCAATCGGGACGCTCTAACCAACTGAGCTGTCAATTGTCCTAAAATAAAAAAGTCGTCACCTAATGGAAACGACCTTCGTAGCGAGGGCGGGGGATGATCCCGCGACCTTCCCGATTTTCAATCGGGACGCTCTAACCAACTGAGCTGTCAATTGTCCTAAAATAAAAAAGTCGTCACCTAATGGAAACGACCTTCGTAGCGAGGGCGGGGCATGATCCCGCGACCTCATGATTATGAATCATGCGCTCTAACCAACTGAGCTACCTCGCCATCCTTTTTAAGAACTCAAACGGCGTCAAAAACAATGGCCTCCGTTTGAGCCTGCAAATATAATACCTTTCTTTTTCCCAACAAGTACGGCCCCAAAAAAATGGAAATTATTTCTCTTTTGGGGAAAATTTGTTTTGCATGAAAATTTTGGTACTTTGCAACGACCAAACACCACCTTTTTCCCAGAAGGTATTTAAACAATGATGAAAAAAGTCGAACTGGAATATCAGATCAGATCTTCCGCCTCTGTATTGTTCAGTAGGTTAAGCTCTCCTTCCGGATTGGCTGAATGGTTCTCGGACAATGTACGGGTGGATGGCAACAAATATACCTTTCTGTGGGGCAAAAGTGCCCAAACAGCTGAAATGGTAACCATGCGGCCATCCGACTTGGTTAAGTTCAGGTGGCTGGACAGCGACGAGCCTTCCGAATTCGAATTTCGGATTGTCATGGGTGAGATCATTGAAGATCTTTCCTTGATTGTCATTGATCAAGTCGAAGAGGAAGAGGAGGAGGATGTGATCAAATTGTGGGACGCTTCCATCAACCGTTTGCGGAAAGCCATCGGCTCCTGAAATAACCTTCCAATCATAAAAAATTGTAGCTTTGCGGGCGAATCTTCATTCACTTCATGAAGCGATTACATTTTTACATCATCAAGCGTTTCATTGGTCCGCTGATTGTGACCCTGCTGATCAGCCTCTTTGTATTGCTGATGCAGTTTCTTTGGGTCTACCTGGATGATCTGGTAGGAAAGGGACTTGAACTGAATGTGATCGTAGAGTTCCTCATCTATACCCTGGCCATGCTGATGCCGATGGCCTTGCCCCTCTCCATGTTGCTTGCCTCCATCATGACCTTCGGTGACCTGGGTGAAAACAATGAATTGCTGGCCATGAAAGCGGCCGGAATCTCCTTGTTTCGCATCATGAAGCCACTCATCGTCCTGAGTATCGTCTTGAGCATTGGTGCCTTCCAGTTCTCCAACAAGGTCATCCCCGTCTCTTTCAAGAAGCTGATGGCCCTGATGAGCAGCATCCGTCAAATGCGCCCGGAGATCGTGGTAAAAGAGGGGGTCTTTTCCAATGACATTGACAATTTTTCCATCAAGGTGGGAAGAAAAGCCAAAGACGGATCGATGCTTTATGACATCATGATCTACGACCATCGTTTTGATCAGGGCAACGAGACGGTCACTGTTGCCGATTCGGGAACCATGAAGATTACCAGCGACAAGCGGTATATGATCCTCAACCTGTGGTCGGGCGAGACCTTCGCCGAGATCCAAAGCACCAAAAGAGAGGCTACCGGCTATCCGGTGAGAAGGGATAAGTTTGCCTCCCAAACCATCTATTCCAAATTGCAGGGAATGGAGATGGAAAGAAAGGATGAGAGCATCTTCAAGAACTACAACCGTGCCCTCAACAACAAACAGCTGAAATACTATTCGGATTCGGTCTCCAAGCAGGTTGCCCTTTCGATTTCAGAGATGGCCCTCACCATCAACTATCCGCAACCCGTTTCACAATCGCTCAGTGCCATGGTCCGGAAAGACACCAAAAACATCCCCCGGCTGACCCTCCACAAATACCTCGACCTCGACTCGATCATGAAGGCGAACATCATCTCGACCCGGCAGCAGATCGTATCTGCTGCACTGAACAATGCCCGGAACAATGCCCGGGCCATCAGTCAGGCCGATGAGTCGAACGTGGCCAACGTCCGGGCACTCAACCGATTCGATATAGAATGGCACAAAAAATACACCTACTCACTCGCCTGTCTGATCTTCTTCTTCATCGGTGCCCCGTTGGGTGCCATCATCCGTAAGGGAGGATTGGGTATGCCGCTGGTCGTTTCGGTGATCTTGTTTGTTTTCTACTGGATTCTCTCCACCACCGGTGAGAAGTTTGTCCGTGAAGCCTTCTCCGGTATCTGGATCGGCGTCTGGTTCTCCACTTTCATCTTTATCCCGGCAGGAATTTTTCTCACCTACAAGGCAGTTACCGATTCTGCCGTACTAAGCAGTGATGCATACCGTGAAATCATCCGGAAATTAAGTTTCAGAAAGAAAAAACAGGAAGTAACGGAAACGGCTGAAGCATCCTGAATAACGTTCAGCTACCCGTTTGCGAGGGGTAAACACCGTTAAAAAAACAGAACATTCAATTGAAATGAGTGAAATAAAATTAAATACCATTGATGAAGCCATAGAGGCCATCAAGGAAGGAAAATTCATCATCGTGGTCGATGACGAGGATCGGGAAAATGAGGGTGATTTCATCGCTGCTGCCGAGATGATCACCGCAGAAATGGTCAACTTCATGGCAATGGAAGGCCGTGGTCTCATCTGTGTTCCCCTAACGGAGGAACGCTGCGAGGAGCTGGAACTGGAGATGATGGTCAGTAGCAATACCTCCATCCACAACACTCCCTTCACGGTATCGGTAGATGCCGTAGGCGAAAATGTAACCACCGGCATCTCGGCCCACGACCGCGCCTATACCATCCGGAAACTGGCCGCATCCGACACCTTGCCTTCAGAACTGGGCCGACCAGGCCATATCTTCCCCCTAAAAGCCAAGAGCAGGGGAGTCCTGAGACGTGCCGGCCACACCGAAGCAGCTGTCGACCTCACCCGATTGGCCGGGTTGCAACCTGCCGGAGTTCTGGTGGAGATCATG
Organism: Marinilabiliales bacterium; assembly: GCA_021286825.1. Lineage (GTDB taxonomy): Bacteria > Bacteroidota > Bacteroidia > Bacteroidales > Prolixibacteraceae > CAINVV01. The sequence goes on from JAJTBP010000268.1 coordinate 3,036, forward strand.
AATCCCGACGGCACCATGGCCAGATTGCCCCAGCTCTATGAGATTGCTCAGAAATTTGATCTGAAGCTGATCTCCATTGCCGACCTCATCACCTACAAACTCGACAAAGAGACCCTGATTGAAAGAGGAGAAGAGGTCAACCTGCCTACCGAATTCGGCCATTTCAGGCTGATCCCCTTCCTGCAGAAATCCAACGGCATCGAACACATCGCCCTGATCAAGGGAGAGTGGAACCAGGATGAAGCAATCCCCGTCAGGGTACACTCCTCCTGCGCAACCGGTGACATCTTCGGCTCACTCCGTTGCGAGTGCGGAGAGCAACTCCACAAAGCCATGAAACTCATTGAGGAAGAGGGTCGTGGAGTCATTGTCTACATGCAACAGGAAGGCAGAGGCATCGGTTTGATGAACAAGATCAAGGCTTACAAGCTTCAGGAGCAAGGTCTCGACACCGTGGAAGCCAATCTTCACCTGGGATTTGATCCGGACCAGCGCGATTATGGCGTAGGTGCTCAAATACTCAGGAGCCTTGGCGTCTGCCGGATGAAACTGATCACCAACAATCCCGTCAAACGGGTCGGACTCGAATCTTACGGATTGAAAGTGATGGAGACGGTTCCAATTGAGGTAAAAGCCAATCCCTTCAACGCCTTCTATTTGAAAACCAAACGGGACAAGATGGGCCACTCGCTGGATTCTGCCCTGTAACCACAGACAAAAGGTCACGACAACTTCATACCATCAAATAGCAGAGATCCATGGAAGATTCTATCAAATACGGCGATGAATTGGTAAAAGGGGTAGACTATGAACTATCGCCTGAAGGTTACCGCATCATGTCTGAGAAATATCTGAGAGAGCGTGGCTATTGTTGCGGCAACGGTTGCAAGAACTGCCCATACCATCCCAAAGCAACCAAAGGAAATACCCAACTCAGGTAAGGCACACAAATTGCACAAACGATGACAAAGATGGATCCGGCAAAACTTCGCCTCGTCTTCATGGGAACGCCCGATTTTGCTGTCGCGAGCCTCGAAGCGCTTTGCAAGGCAGGATTTCAGGTCGTGGGGGTGGTCACGGCTCCGGATAAACCCGCAGGACGCGGACAAAAACTGCAACAATCGGCCGTCAAACAGTTTGCCGAAAGCCATCACCTTCCGGTACTTCAACCCCTCAAACTGAAAGATGAGGCTTTCATCGAAGCATTGCGCGGATGGCAAGCCGACCTACAGATTGTCGTGGCCTTTCGTATGCTGCCGGAAGTGGTTTGGCAAATGCCACGGTTAGGCACCTTTAACTTGCATGGCTCCCTCTTGCCACGCTACCGGGGAGCCGCCCCCCTCAATTGGGCAGTGATGAACGGGGACACCGAAAGTGGAGTGACCACCTTCCTGCTGAAACAGGAGATCGATACCGGCAACCTGCTCTTCTCGGAAAAAATTGATGTCCCCTTCGACAGGACGGTAGGGGAACTACACGATCAATTGATGGAAATCGGGGCCAAACTGGTAGTCAAGACCGTAATAGCCCTGGCCGAGGGTTCTGCAAAACCGATTCCACAGGAAGACCTGACCCTGGAGCCAGAAAAACTTCATGCACCCAAGATCTTCAAGGAGGATTGCCGAATCCGCTGGGAAGAACCGGCCCTTAAAAACTACAACAAAATCAGGGGATTGAGCCCCTACCCTACTGCATGGACTGAAATCAGCCATCCATCCGGAGAATCGACCACCCTCAAATTGTTCAGAACGTTGCTGGAACCCAGTGCCCATTCTCATGAACCGGGCACCATCCTTTCTGATAAAAA
>JAJTBP010000269.1 GCA_021286825.1 Marinilabiliales bacterium
AGAGGGTTTTGGCAATCTGGCGGGTATTGTCCGAAATCCCGTAGGTATAAATGTGCAGACAGGGAACATGGTGGGCGATCAGCTCTTTCGCTTGCAGGATGGCCCATTCGGTGCCCACCTGACGCGCCTCCTCGTTTGTCTTGCATTTCCTTACTTCGGATGCGAAGTCCTCCGGGATGTCGATGCTGAAGATCTTGGGTAACAGGGTGATCTGGTTCAACAGCGCCAATGGCTTGATGCCGGGGATGATTGGCACCGTGATGCCCGCTTTCCGGCAGCGAACCACGAAGTCGAAATACTTTTTGTTGTCAAAAAACATTTGGGTGACGATGTAATCAGCGCCGGCATCCACCTTTTGCTTGAGGTAAAACAAATCTGTATCGGGATTGGAGGCTTCCGCATGTTTTTCCGGATAGCCGGCGACACCAATGCAAAAATCGAGGGCCGACTTGTTTTTCAACTCGGGATCCAGATAACGGCCCTCCTTGAGATGCACAATCTGTTCCACCAACTCATTGGCGTGGGCGTGGCCATTCTTCTCCGGTTGAAAATGTTTTTCTGAAGAGAGTCCATCTCCCCGGAGGGCCAAAACATTTTTTATGCCCAGAAAGTTGAGGTCAATCAGCATGTTTTCTGTGTCATCCCGGGTGAAGCCCCCGCAAACGACATGGGGTACCACCGGAATGTTGTACTTGTGCTGTATTGCTGCGGCTATGGCCACTGTTCCCGGACGTTTCCGCACAATTTTCTTTTCCAGCAGTCCGTTTTCCAGAGGCCGGTATTCGATTTCATCCCTGTGGGTGGTGAGGTTGATGTAACCGGGTTTGAATTCCACCAGTTCATCGATGGTCTCATACAGACGGGATGCACTCTGCCCTTTTAAAGGTGGCAGGAGTTCAAAAGAGAAAACCGTGCCGGATGAAGCGTTGATGATATCAATAACTTTCATTGAATGATTTGAATACGAAATCCAATCCGACAAATTTCTGAGCCACGGAAGGGCATTGTCCCTGGGATTTCAAGTGTTTGTGCTGATATTCAAAAAAATAACGATGATGTCTGCGAACAATGCATTCGAGCGATCCCCGCAAAGATAATTATTTAGAATCTATCTAAGACACCCTGATGCAAGGATCTGCAAATCGCGGTTCTGACCTCCTTTTTTACATCTCCTTTTCTTGCCTGCATCCCTTGTTTCTGGCCGAATGGATCGAAAACCACTCGAAGAATTACCGTGTCGGGAAGAAATAGTCATCGAACACCTGTTACATCGAGTCGAAAATTTCAGTATATTTCATGAATTAAATACCCTTAGATGTCAAAAGAAAAAAAACTTGAAAAGGCCCTGAACTTTAACAAGGCTGGATTGAAGACCTCCATCATGGCCCTTTTCTATGAAGAACCCAGCTTCATTTACAACTACAAGCAGCTTTCCCGTAAGTTGGGTGCCAAAAGCAGTACGGCGCAGTTATTGGTCAATGTGGCCCTGCAAGAACTAAGGGACAATCTGGCTTTGGAAGAGGTCACCAAAGGCCGGTACCGACTGAAATCGAAAGGTGGTGGTACCACGACCGGCATCATGGAGCTGGACTATCGCGGCGACGGTCAGCTGTTCTGTGAGGAACTGAATGTGACGGTCCGGATCCAGTCGTCCAACATGAACCATGCACTCGACGGTGACCGTGTAAAAGTGCGCCTCTTTGCCAAAAGGAAGAAGGGGGATACGGAGGGTGAGGTCGTGGAGATCCTGGAGCGGTCGGGCAAAACTTTGGTCGGTACGTTGGATATCTCCCGCTATTCGGCATTCCTGATTCCATCCAAACGTATGCCTTATGACCTTTACATTCCGCAGGATAAGCTCAAAGGGGCCAAAAACGGGCAGAAGGTGGTTGCCAGAATTGTGGATTGGCCGGAGAAGGCTAGAAATCCTGTTGCGGAGATCATCGACGTATTGGGTGACTCCGGGGCCAACAACACCGAGATGCATGCCATTCTTGCCGAGTTTGGATTGCCGTATAAATATCCGGAGAAGGTCGATGAAGCGGCCAACCGCATCCCCATGACCATCCCGGCAGAAGAGATTGCCCGAAGGAAAGACTTCCGGAAGGTACCCACCTTTACAATCGATCCCGTCGATGCGAAGGATTTTGACGACGCCCTTTCGGTCAGGAAACTGGATAACGGCCATTGGGAGGTGGGGGTTCACATCGCCGATGTCACCCACTATGTCCGGATGAATTCGATCATTGAGGAGGAGGCTTACCAGCGTGCCACCTCGGTCTATCTGGTCGACAGGGTGGTTCCCATGTTGCCGGAACGGCTTTCAAACGGGGTTTGCTCTTTGCGTCCGCAGGAGGAAAAACTCTGTTATTCGGCGGTATTTCAGCTGGATGAGTCGGCCAAAGTTCACAAAGAATGGTTTGGCAGAACCGTCATCTTTTCGGACAGGCGATTCACCTACGAGGAGGCCCAGGAGGTCATAGAAACCGGTAAGGGGGATATGCAAGAAGAGATCCTGACCCTCGACCGACTGGCCAAACAGCTCAGGGAAGCCAGATACAAGGAGGGATCCATCGATTTTGACAGGGTTGAGGTGAAGATCCAATGTGATCCGGATGGCAAACCCGTTTCCGTCTACTTCAAGGAGGCAAAGGATTCCAACAAACTGATCGAAGAATTCATGCTTCTGGCCAACAAGAAGGTTGCCGAACTGATTGGCAAACCTGCGGCGCACAAGAAGGAGAAGACTTTTGTTTACAGGATTCACGACAAACCGGATCCCGAGAAACTCGAGAAGTTTGACCATTTCATCCGGCGTTTTGGCTACGGGATTACCACCCATTCTCCAGCTGCCGTGAGTGCCTCCATGAATCAATTGATCGCCCATGTCAATGGCAAAAAAGAACAAAATGTCATCGAGACGCTCGCCATTCGGACCATGGCCAAGGCTGAATACTCCACCCGCAACATCGGCCATTACGGGTTGGGATTCGAATATTACACCCATTTTACCTCACCGATCCGTCGTTATCCGGATATGATGGTACACCGACTCCTTGACCGGTATCTGGAAGGCGGTAGTTCCGTACCAGCCAACAAGTATGAGGAGATGTGCAAGCATTCTTCCGACATGGAAAACAGGGCGGCCAATGCCGAAAGGGCTTCCATCAAATACAAGCAGGTGGAATTTATGTCGGACAAGATCGGTCAGCAATTCAAGGGTGTGATTTCTGGCGTCACAGAATGGGGCATCTATGTTGAATTAGAGGAGAATAAATGCGAGGGAATGGTGCCTTTACATGAGCTAACAGACGATTATTATCAGTTTGATGAGAAGAATTATTGCATCACCGGACGTAGGACCAAAAAAAGTTATCAGCTTGGTGGTGAGGTGCATGTCGAAATTCTCCGGGCCAACCTCGAGAAAAAGCAGTTGGACTTCAGAATTGTCGATTCAATGACAAAATAGTTATATTTGATCAATAATGACGAATCACATCCTATGAGTAACGAGAATGCAGGCACGAAAAAAGATGCGGTAAGGGAGAATATCCTGACCATCGCTCAGGAGATTTTCAGCAAATTCGGGTACAAAAAGACTACCCTGGATGACATTGCCAATGCTGTTAGAAAAGGGAAGAGCTCTCTTTACTATTATTTCAGCAGCAAGGAGGATCTGTTTCAGGAGGTAATTCAGAAAGAAGCAGATATACTGAGAGTGGAGTTGGCCAAGGTGCTTCAGAAAGACATGGACCCTGCCGAAAAACTTCGCGATTATGTGATGACGAAAATCACAACCTACCGTCAGCTGGCCAACTTTTACAATGCCATTGAAAATGATACGGCAGCAGTCGAATTCATCGACAAGATCAAATCACAATACGATCAGGAAGAGATCCGGATGATGAAGCGCATACTCCTCGAAGGTGCCCGGCAGCATAAATTTGTGATCAAGGATTTTACCCTCGTTGCCATCGGTATCACCACGGCGATTCGTGGTCTGGAGATGCCTTTATCTGCAGGTCCTTACCGATCGAACGACCTTGGCAAAAGCGTGGACGCCATCGTAAAGATCATTTGCTACGGCATCATGCGGAGGGATTGACCCATCTTGGAACCGAAACAAGCGAGGGTGTATCTTTTGACGGATACACCCTCGCTGTTTTTTGGGATGCATGTTAAGAGAAAATCCACAGGGGAACCGGAGGGCGCATTGCCTCCTCCAGGGGTCATTTGAATCGAACGGATCCCCCACTTGAACTATCGGATTCTCTGACAGCGGGATTTCCCGATACATTGATCCGGCCACCGCTACTGGCTTGTGCGTGGACCGATTTGGTGACATTGGCGGAAAGGGATGCGCCACTGGATACCGACAGATGGCCCGTTTCAGCCACTAAATCTGCAACCGAAAGGGAGCAGCCACTTGAACCTTCTGCCTCAAGTTCTTTTGCCGATCCGTTCAGTTTGATGGAGGCACCACTGCTGGCCTTCACCTCCAACCGGGTACAGTTGAGTTCCAAAGCGATTCCGGAACCACTGTTGGCGTGGATCTTCATTTCTTGGGATTCGATCTTTCCTTCTGCCTTGACTCTGGAAGCCGAACTCGACTCGATGGCATTGAGTTGCTTGGCGGTTACATAGACACGCATCTCCCCTTGAATGTGATGGAAGTGTCCCTTCAGATCGATCCGCAATTCCCCTCCGGAAACCTCGGTACGAATTTCCGGAATCACATCCGCTTCGGCTTCGACGACAACCTTTTCTTCTGTCCCTTGACGAAGGATCAGTTGAATGGCACTGTGAACCGAGACAG
>JAJTBP010000270.1 GCA_021286825.1 Marinilabiliales bacterium
TGGGGTAATAGCCACAAACGGAGAGTTCGGAGAATACAACGAGATCTGCCTGTTCAGATTTTGCCTTCTCAATGGCAGCGATGATTCGTTCCCTGTTTTCCGGGAAATTTCCCACATGGTAATTCAGCTGTGCTAGGGCAATTCTCATGGTGATCTCAACTTTTGCAGCAGGAAATCCTGCCGAGGCAGATACAATGTATATCCGGTCGGACAAAAATAGGTAAATTCGCACCTGCAAACAATGTTGGCAGGGTTTTTCCGGTTGACCCTACCGCTATCCATTCCGAAATTGGCTATCCCATGAAGCGATCCGTCTTTGCAATATCCCTGTTTTTGGCTGTCTTCCAGCTTATTTCCTGTCACAGGAATCCACTCAAAAAAGAGCTATCCGGAATTGCGTGTAACCTAACCGTTCACCGGTTGGATCAGGCGCTCGGAACCATTCAGGCAACCAACATTGAGGAGAAGATCCCCTTGATGCGCAAGGACTTTGGATCCTATTTCGAATGGTACAACACCGAAATCCTGGCCATCGGAAATTCCAGAGATTCGCTCTATCGCTCCTATCTCCTGACCTTTCTCAAAGATCCCCTTTATACCGTGGCGAAGGCCAGATCCGATTCCATTTTCGGCAATTTTGACCCCTATAAAAAAGAACTGGAACAAGCCTTCCGCTATTGCCGCTCGTACTATCCCAACAGGACGCTGCCCGAGATCTTTACCTATCTTTCCGGGTACAACCGGGCCATCTCCACCCTCCCGGATGCCATCGGCATCAGCCTGGACAACTATCTGGGCGCAGGATTTCCGGAATACAGGAAACTACAGGGGCTTTATGAATACAAGCGCAGAAATATGGAGCCACGTAAACTCCTGTACGATGCCCTCAACGGATGGATCGAACGGGAATTCGAATACAAGGGTCAAACCGAGAACCTGGTCTCAACCATGATATACAAAGGCAAGTTGCTTTATTTTTTGGATGCCCTGGTACCGGATGGCCCCGACAGTCTGAAGATCGGCTACCGGAAAAAGGATCTGGACTGGTGCCAGGTGCACGAAGGAGACATGTGGAAATTTCTGATTGAAAAGCGGTTGCTCTTCTCGGGCGATCGCATGGAAGTGGTCCACTTCATTCAGCCGGCCCCCTTCACTGCCCCGTTCGGTCAGCAATCACCCGGCAGGGCAGGTGTCTGGATGGGTTGGCAGATCGTCAGAAGCTATGTTCGCAAACACCCCGAAACGACCCTGCAGCAGCTGATGGCGGAAAATGATTACCACAAACTGCTCAACGAATCGGGATATTCTCCGGATTAATCTCCTGTTTGCCTGTAAACAAGGAAAGCCCCCGGATTCATTTGACTGATTCATCCGGGGGCTTTCCTTATCAATGGCGGATCGCAGGGCGAACTTTGTTACAACGGCCGTATTTTGATGTTCCGGAACCAGACGTCGTTGCCATGGTCCTGAAGGGCGATGTATCCCTCTTTCGGCACATTGGCCCAATTCTTGTTGTAGGAAGGGAATTTGGAGTTCTTCACCATTTCATTCCATTCAGGTGTCCAGAGATGGTATTCAACGATGGTCTCCCCATTTTGTTTGTGAACGACAGTGCCCTGATAGCAAATGATCTCGGCGCTGTTCCACTCACCGGCCGGTTTGGTATTTTGTGGTTTGGCTGGAATCAGGTCATAGAGGGATCCCGCTTTGCGGTTTCCGTCTTTTCCCAACAAGGCATCCGGGTGGCGATCGTTGTCGAGTACCTGAAATTCGGGAGCCGATCTCCAGATCTCTTTGCCCTTCACCTCATCTCCCAGATAGAAGATGCCGGAATTTCCCCCGGGAGAAATCTTCCATTCAATCTTAAGGTCAAAATTCGAGAATTTCCGGGTGGCATAGAGAATGTCCCCACCATTCGCTGCTCCGGCTTCGCCATTTCCGGATCCGACACATTTCAGGGCATTGTCATCAACGACCCAGCCTGCCGGAAAATCCTTCTTATTCACACCACGCCAACCTTCACCGGTCTTCCCGTTGAACAGGAGCAACCAACCCTGGGCTGCCTCAGCCTCAGAGAGGGTATTCATGGCTTGCACCGGAGCCACCTTGGCTGGTTCGGCCTGCTTGACCGGTTCCTGACTCACCTTTTTGGGTTGTAAATTGCAACCGAAGACACACATGGCCGCGGCTGCCGAGAGAGCTAATAACCTAATTTTCATCTGTATGATTTTTATCAATGAATTGTATTCCATTGGGTTCATGCCTGAACTCACCCATGATGACGAAAGAACAGGAAACCCCGTAAAACAATACATCTATCCCCAACCCTGTCAGGGCTGACTGTCTTGGAGTTATAAAATCGTTCTTTGCCGAAATGGGTCTGCTAATGTACAAAATTCTTTAAAAAACAAATAACCTCTTCCGTTCATAGGCAGACCAACTATTCGTTGTAACTTTGAAATGGCATAAAGCGTACGGTATATTAACCCTTTTGATCTTTTGATTATGGCAAAAAGAATCGGAATACTGACAGCAGGCGGAGACTGTCCCGGACTGAATGCAGCCATCCGCGGAGTTGGCAAAACAGCCATCCTGAACCATGGGATGGAAGTACTGGGTTTTACTGCAGGTTTCAGTGGCCTCATCTGGAAAGAATACATCGAACTGGACGAAGCCAAACTTTCCGGTATTTTGACGGTTGGAGGCACCATTCTAGGCACCTCCCGGGAAAAACCCTTCAAGATGGAGAAAGGAGAGGAGACCAATGAAAAGCCGGCGCTCATCAAGAAAAACTATCAGGATTTGGAGTTGGACTGCGTGGTCTGCATCGGTGGAAACGGGACCATGAAGACGGCGGCCCAATTGCAAAAGATCGGAATCAATGTGGTAGGTATTCCCAAAACCATTGACAATGATGTCTACGGGACGGAACTGACTTTCGGATTTGACAGCGCCGTCTCCATTGCCACAGAAGCCAATTCACATCAGCGCGCCATGGTCATCGAAGTGATGGGACATGATGCCGGCTGGATCGCCTTGTATGCCGGATTGGCCGGAGGAGGTGACATCATCCTGATACCCGAGATCAAATTCAGCATGGAGAATGTCTGCAAAGCCATCGAAAAACGGTTTTCCATGCGCAAACCCTACTCCATCGTTGTGGTTGCGGAAGGGATAGATCATCCCTCCAATACCTCAGCCTCCGCTTACGTTGCAGAGCGAATCCAGACGCTGACGGGAATTGAGACAAGGGATACCCGGTTGGGATACATTCAACGCGGGGGCAGTCCGACAGCAATGGACCGCATCCTGGCCACCCGTTACGGAGCCTATGCAGCAGAGCTGATCGCCAAAGGGGACTATGGACAAATGGTGGCATTCCGGCACGGCAAACTCGGTTCCATCCCGCTTGACAAGGTCGGAGGAAAACTGAGCCTGGTGGATCCCAACGATCAAATGATTGAAAAGGCGCGGAAGATGGGGGTTTATTTCGGTGATGAATAAATTCGGCCGATTGTACGAATGTAACCATCCTTTTTTTAGATTTGTACCGTTTGAGACCACTTTTGATTTTTGGATAGATTTGTATATCAGACAATAAACGATAGTGACATTAAATTTGAGAATTATGAAATATCTGTTCCGATTATTTGCCATCGCCCTTTTGGTTTCGGTTGTCCTGCATGCCGGGGCGCAAACTGCCACCGAACTCAGTTTCGAGAGTCTTGACCACGATTTCGGCAAGATTAGGGAAGAGGGGGGTGCTGCCACCTATAATTTCAGTTTCAAGAACATCGGGAAGGTGCCATTGGTCATCTCCAACGTCAGTGCTTCCTGCGGATGCACCACACCGGAGTGGAGTCATGAACCTGTCCTCCCCGGCAAGACCGGCTTTATCAAGGTATCCTACAATCCGCTCAACCGTCCCGGAGGATTCAACAAGACCGTTTCCATGGTAGCCAATATCCCCAATGGAGTCCAGATCCTGAAGATCTCGGGAGAGGTCATTCCCAAGGCACTCTCCATCAACGACCAATATCCCATCGAAATGGGTAAGGTGAGGTTGCTGAACAACAACCTTTCCTTTGTCCGAATCAAAAACACCGAATCCAAAACCGACTCCCTGAAGTTCCTCAACACATCGGGAGCCCCGCTGAAGATCGGATTCAAAGGTGTCTTGCCCCATTTGACGGTCAAGGCCGTTCCGGATGTCCTGCAGCCCAATGCCACTGGCTTTTTCGTTGTCACTTTTGATGGAACAAAAGTTTCTGAACTGGGATTCCAGATGTACAGAATCTATGTAACATTCAATGGAGAAGACAATTACAACAATGGCATCAATGTCTCGGCAACGATTGAGGAGGATTTTTCAAAGCTCTCCCAAAAAGATATCCAGAATGCGCCGATGATTGATTTCAACGAGCGTGTCTATGATTTCGGGGAAGTCAAGGAAGGCAAAAAGGTAGAGTATACCTTCAAGATCTTCAACAAAGGAAAATCAGACCTGCTGATCCGTTCGGTGAAGGCCTCTTGCGGATGTACTGCCGCCAATCCTTCGACCAATGTGGTCAAGCCGGGAACGGATACCGATCTGAAAGTGGTTTTCGATTCTACCGGGAAGATGGGATTGCAGAACAAAACCATTACGATCATCTGCAACGACCCGAACAATTCGACAACCATTCTCCGACTGACGGGAAATGTGGTAAAAGCGCAGTAATTTAGACTTTAAAATATTCAGGAACAGAGACTTGGGCATCCTTGTCTCTGTCTCTGTTTTCACCAGCGCATGAACAAAACCAAAAAGAACTAT
>JAJTBP010000271.1 GCA_021286825.1 Marinilabiliales bacterium
AGCACCGGTTGTCCTCTTTGTTTTCCAGGCGACCATGCCGGCATTTTCTCCAGCACCCTGACAGACTCTTCATCGCAACCGAATCCGATCCCTTTGATTACCTTGATGTTGGTGATTTTTCCTTCCCGGTCGACCACAAAATTTAGCAATACGGTTCCCTGGACACCATTGTCCTGGGCCGAAGCCGGATATCTCAGGTTCATCTTGATGAAGCGAAGCATTTCCCTTTCTCCGCCGGGGAACTGTGGCATCAGGTCTGCGTGAACAACCGGAACATCAGCCTCGGCGGCTATCTTGGCCTGATCGGCATCTGCCACAGGCGCCGCCACATCATCCGTGCCATTGGTGACGGTCGTGGTGCCAATTTCGCTTTTTTGTTCCAGCAACTCGTGCTGGGTCTTGGGGGGCTCTTCTGTTACCTGTTCATCGGATTGAACCACCGGGGCCACAAATTTGACCATGTTGCGCAATTCGACCGGTGGAGGTGGAATTTCCCGCAGGATGTTTTCCTCTTGTGGCCGGTCGATCTGGATGTCGGACAGCACACGGACCGTTTTGTCCGTCACTATTTTTTTGGGGAAAATACGATTGACCAACAATGGCGAGGTGACAATCAGAACGATCACCACAACGGTCCAGATCAGGGCACGGAACAACCTGCGTGAGGATTGCGTCCTGAGTTCAAAGCCACCGTAATCACGGTACCTTTTGTCGAAGACCATCTCACACCACTCCCGGGAGAATATGTTGTTATTTGCCGCCATTCACGTTCGCGTTATTTTCCTTCCAATGGGCGATCATCCGCAGATCATCTGCCGTGATATCAAGGATGGCATATCGGTCGATGTTGCAGATCGCCATCTCATCCAAAACATCGATCAGGTTGCCGTAGACCGCTCCTTCTGTGGCCTTGATCAGCACAATCGGGCCATTCTTGTCTTTTTTGAGCTCCGACCGTCTGGCCTCATATTCCTTTTCCGTCAGCTTCTTCTGCTCTTTGGCTACATTGAGTTCACGCACCCGCGCCATCACTTCAAAGTTTCTTTTCAGCAGATACTGACGCAAGCCGGCCGTTGAATAATTGGTCCGGATCAAGGGCGGATCGATCTCATTTTCCTTTGTTCCTTCGTAATAGAACAGGGCATTTTCCTTGTCCAACAGGATGGTAACCGTTTTGGATGCTTTGACCTTTGTCCTTTCCGCTTCCGGGATCTTCTCCTTTGCAGGCAGGGCCAGCTCCATGGTTTGTGGCTTGTTGAGGGTGGTTGCCAGCATGAAGAAGGTGATGAGCAAAAATCCCAGGTCTACCATGGGGGTGAAGTCGACACGGGTAGAAAGGCGTTTGCTACGTCTCCGTTTTTTCCCTTTCCTGTGGTTGATCGCTATTTCGGCCATGGCACTATTTCTGCTCGGTTTGTAAATCAGAAGCCGTCTCCAGCGTGGTGATCAAATTGTATCGGTTTTCCTTCAGATCCTGCAGCAGGTCCATCAGGTGTTTGATGGCGGGATAAGGGGTCTTTTGGTCGGCCTTGATGGTAATGCGGTATTCCGGCTTGGTACTCCGGGCAGCGATCACCCAGGAACGTAGTTGGTTGTTGAGAGAATCGGCCGGGATGCCTGAGACAAACCCTGGGGCCTCCCTGGCTTCGTCCGAAGCGGCCAAAAATCGTTTCAGCGATCCGGCCGACAGGCCGAAACTATTGACCAGACTGAATTGCTTTAGTTCTTCCTGCGTGAAATCCAGATGGTACTCCGATCCCATTTTTTTCAGGACCTCCATCCGATTCTCCTGCCCATCGATGCCAAAAAAGATTTTACCCTCTTGGTCTACCAGGATCAACATCACGTTTCGTTCGGGAATCTTGAGTTCAGAGATGGAGGTCGGTACATGGACGGTGGTGGCCTCTTTCTTCGTGAAATTGGAGGTCAGCATGAAAAAGGTCAGCAACAGGAAAGCCACGTCGCACATGGCTGTCATGTCGATGGCGGTACTCTTCCTGGGTATTTTGACCTTTGGCATAGTGGATTGGGGTGAGAAACTTTTTTGGAACGGATCAAGCAATATCAATTGCCATCAATACCTGGCGGCAAATGTCTGGGCGATGCTGTAGCCTGCCTCATCGATGGCGTAGGTCAGCTTGTCGATCCGTGTGGTGAAATAGCTGTAAGAGACCATGGCGATGGCAGCCGAGGCAATCCCGAAAGCAGTGTTGACCAGCGCTTCGGAAATACCGTTGGCCAGTGCGACCGAATCGGGAGCACCGGCATTGGCCATGGCAGCGAAAGAGCGGATCATGCCGAGAACCGTTCCCAGCAATCCCATCAAGGTAGCCAAAGAGGTGATGGTGGCCAGCGCAGGAAGGTTTTCTTCCAGTCCGGGCAACTCGAGAGAGATGGCCTCTTCCACATTTTTTTGGATGTCGAGCACCTTCTGCTCCTTGCTCATCTGGGTATCCTTGACCACCTGTTCGTATTTGTCGAGGGTCGATTTGGCCACCATGGCCACCGATCCTTGTACCCGGTCACATTCAGCCCGTGCGCCCTGGATGTCCTCCCGAGCGAGAAATTCCTTCAGCCTGGCCACAAATTTGACCGGCGCCAGGTTGCCATAGGCCTTTTTGATGGTGAGATACCTTTCGATAGAGAAGGTGATGGCAACCAGCAACAAGGTCATCAAAAGGGGCACGATGTATCCGCCTTTGTAGATGAGTCCCAGAAAATTGCCTTGCAATGGCAGGTTATCGGAGTCATTTCCCTGGAAATTGGATGAGGCTCCCATCACAAAGAAATAGAGGAAGACAGCCACGAGAAAGGCAACGGGAATCACCCAGGCTGCAAAATTATCCCTGAAACTGAATGCATTTTTCTGTTGATCCATCTGAGAATTATTGACTTAAGTTAAAGATAAAGGTCTCTCTTTCCTTCGAGAATGCCAGCATAGTCGCTTCTGAAGCGTGACAACAGGTGGGGTTTCTGCTGGAAGTAGGGTTCATTTTCTATCTCGCCGATCTCCTGGGCGATCAGTTTTTCACCGATGGTCCGGGTCTTTGGAGTGGCATAGTCGTTGAGGTATTCCCGGTAGGTAAGCACGGCATTGAGTTTGCAGAATTTGCTTTCGACGCAATGGCTCAGCATGCCCATGATGGTCTCTCCCGTGCGACCGCAACGGTAACCGGCTGTGCAGAAAGAGGCGATGTAACCCAGTTCGCCTACCTCGCGGATGACATCATCGAGATCACGGGGATCGCCGATGGTAAATTGTTCGCTCTCCTGGTTGTATTCCTTTTGCTGATCGCTGTAGGCTCCGATTCCTATGCGGGTACTTGCATCCGTCTGGGTACAGCCCAGTTGGAGTACCTCTTTCTTGATGCCTGCCTTTTCCCTGGCGGTGACGATCATGCCGGCAGTTGGAACGGAGAGCCGCAGCACCGCTACCAGTTTCTTGAAGTCATCGTCGGAAACCATGTATTCGGAGTTGTTGCTCAACCAGGAACCGGAGGCAGGGGTCATGCGGGGAAAGGAGATGGTGTGCGGACCAATGCCAAACTGGCGTTCCAGATCCAGCGTATGGTAAAGCAATCCCATCACCTCAAACCTCCAGTCGTACAGTCCGAAAAGGGCACCAATGGCTACATCGTCCAATCCTGCCTCGATGGCCCGGTGCAGGGCATAGAGCCGCCACCGGTAATGGCCTTTGAGGGTATGGGGTGGATGGACCTTTTCGAAAGTCTCGCGGTGATAGGTCTCCTGAAAGACCTGATAGGTGCCAATGCCGGCTTCTTTCAACTTGCGGAGTTTGTCCATCTCCATCGGGGCTGCATTGATGTTGACGCGGCGAATGTTGGTGGCCTGACCGGAATTGGGGGCGATTTCGTTGACGGAATAAACCGTTCGGATACAGTCGGTCATGTAGTCCACATCCGTTGAGGGGTGCTCTCCAAATACGAGGATCAGTCGTTTGTGGCCCTCCCTAAGCACGGAGATGGTCTCTTTTCGCACCTCCTCCATGGTAAGGATTCTTCTCACTTCCAAATTGTTGGCCTCCCGGAATCCACAATAGGCACAGTTGTTGACACAATGGTTGGCACAATAGAGGGGAGCAAAGAAAACGATCCGGTTGTCGTACACTTTCTTCTT
This sequence comes from Marinilabiliales bacterium, assembly GCA_021286825.1. Classification (GTDB taxonomy): domain Bacteria; phylum Bacteroidota; class Bacteroidia; order Bacteroidales; family Prolixibacteraceae; genus CAINVV01. The sequence goes on from JAJTBP010000271.1 coordinate 4,138, forward strand.
GACTGCCAGGGCCGTTGCGTTGATCTCTTCCCAAACCGAGGGATCCTTGACCTGCAACAGGGCAGCCGTTTCATCCGGATTCAAAGTGGTGATTGACAATGATTTCTGAAGGATGTCCCGGATCATCCGGACATCCGGGTTCTTTTGCCTTTCGAGGGCAGAGAAAATGGAGGCAGCATCGATGTAATCCTTCCCGCCGATCAGGTATTTGTTGATTTCATCCTCTTTGATGACGCTGTTTTTCCATTCCCTTGTACTGACAGTTGCCATGGTTTACAATTGATCTGCAAATATAGGTAAATTGAAGGAAGCCAATCTGAAAAATATTTGAACAAAAGTGAAATTAGTTTGAATGGATGGGAGGAGAAACAAGCAAGGCGAAACCGGAGTCTCGCCTTGCAGAACCATTGTTTCACACACTATCTAAATCATTGGATACTTCTTGAAAATTTCGGTCGATTTCATCAGGATGTCGACGTAGTGTGCCCTTCGGTAGGCGTAGGGCTCCTTGCTCCGGCTCATGGAAAGTTTTCCCTTGAAATCATCCAGCGTTTTGTAACCCTTGCTGTCCATCCATCCTTCCAGCGTTTCGATCATCTGGGTGAGATGGGCCGCCTTGTTCTTGTAAACGGTG
>JAJTBP010000272.1 GCA_021286825.1 Marinilabiliales bacterium
CGTCTGCGCATCTACCAGATTGGCGCAGGGAGAACCATTCAGCCAGGTGCGAATCGTATGGCCGATGCACTCCACCCGGTAACTGTTCCACTCCCCATTCTTGTAGGCCTTCTTTGAGGCAGGATTGTATTCCATGGGATAGAGCCATCCGCGTCCGGCTTCATCATAGATACCGCCCGACCAGGCCCTTTCCGAATCATCACACTCTACCTGATACCCATGCACACGACCCTCCATGACGCTGGGGTCACTGATGCTGCGGATCTGAACACCCGAATTGAGTCCGCGATCCATCTTCATCTCATATTCGAGGATAAAATCCCCATAGTTGGATTCAGTCGCCAAAAAACTGTTCGGACTGCCACAGATGCTGGTGCCGACAATTTCTCCATTGACCACCTTGTACTCTGCCTTGCCATTCAGCACTTTCCATCCATCCAGGTTCTTCCCGTTGAAAAGGGATACCCACCCGTTGGAACCCGCCCAAACAGAGGCGGAGATCAACAACAATGCCACTACAGCGATTGATTTCTTCATTTCGTTTACGTTTATTGAGTTTACAGTCTGATCGGGCTACTAAATTAATCAACATTTTTCATTCCGTTATCGCAAACGGAGACTTTTTCCAATTGATTTTTATCGAAATCCCCCTAATTTTGTCGATACCGAAGGCCCCCGGATTGCAACAAAACATAATGTAAGTTCCGGGACCTATGCTGGCTCGTCCGACAGGATAGCCCAAATGAATTCCAGACAATGACTGCTACAAATTTTATGATGAAAAACATGATCTCATCCCGCAAGATTGTTCACCAGGCAAAGGGAAGAGCCGATGCTTCCGCTCTTCTCTCGCGATCGATTCGAATCCTCCTGCTGACAACCCTCTTTTTCGCCACTTCGCTGGCCATGGGGCAGACGTCGAATCTTTCACAGGTCGATCCCACCATCGGGAATGTCGGCATTCTCCTCCAGCCCACGCGGCCAACGGTACACCAGCCCAATCAGATGATTCGCTTCTATCCCGTCCGTGCCGACTACATCGACGACCAGATATCCTTTTTCCCCTTCACCATCTCTTCCCATAGAAAAGGAGAACTCTTTGGCATCATGCCTTACCAGGATGAGTTGAAAGCCACCACCTGGTCGAAGCGACAGACCTACGACCACGACCTGGAGGTGACCACCCCCTATTATTATTCGACCTACTTCGTCGACAACGACATCAAAACGGAGTTTACCCCCGGAGCCAAGTGTGGATTCTTCAAGTTTCACTTCTCGACCAAGGGAGAGAAATTTCTAGCCCTGCGGATCGTCAACCAGGGGAGTTGGCAAATGGATGGGCCACAGTCCAATCCCAAGGAGACAACATTCGAAGGCACCGAAGAATTCATGGGCATGAAGGCCTTTGTCTTCGGAGTCGTGCAGGGCCAGGCCACCACCGGACAGATAGACCTCCCGTCAGCCGATGCCAAAAGGAGCAATGCTCCCTTCAGGAAAGGAGCCTGGATTCGCTTCCCTGCCGGCTCACCGGATGAGATCCTGGTCAAATATGCCCTCTCTTTCATCAGTCCGGAACAAGCCAGGGAAAATTTGAAAGCCGAGCTCCCCGGCTGGGATTTTGCCGAACTTCAAAAAGTGGCAGAAACGAAGTGGCAGCGTGTCATGAACCAGATTCAGGTCAAAGGCGGATCGCCGGCACAACGTCGCGTCTTCTATACATCACTCTACCGGCAGTATGAGCGGATGATCAACATCAACGAACACGGTCGCTACTTCAGCGGCTACGACCACCAGGTCCACAAAACAGACCGGGATTTCTATGTCGACGATTGGATCTGGGATACCTATCTGGCCATGCACCCCCTGCGTTCCATCCTGCATCCCAACCTCGAAGGAGACATGCTCCAATCCTATGTGACCATGTATGAACAGGGCGGTTGGATGCCACAGTTTCCGTTGGTTTTCATGGATGATCCGGCCATGAACGGCTTCCATTCCTCCATCACCCTGCTCGACGGATACCGGAAGAACATCCGCAACTTCGATGCAAACAAGGCCTTTGAAGGCATGTTGAAAAATGCAACTTCCGCAACCATGCTACCCTGGAAGAACGGTCCGAAATGCAGACTCGACAGCTTCTACCGGGAGAAAGGGTTCTATCCTGCCTTGTGGCCCGGACAAACCGAAACGGTCAAGGCCGTACACGACTTCGAAAAAAGAGAAAGTGTAGCCATCACCCTCGCTGCCAGCTATGATGACTGGGCCGTTTCACAAATGGCAACCGAACTTCACAAGCCCGATCTGGCGGAGTATTACAAGAAGCAATCGCTCAATTACAGAAACCTCTATCGTGCCGACAAAGGACTGATGTGGCCCAAAGATTCTGCAGGAAACTGGATCGACATCGACCCGAAATTCGACGGTGGTCCGGGTGGCCGGGACTACTATGACGAAAACAATGGCTATACCTATGCCTGGCAGGCACAACACGACCTCCGCGGACTCATCGGACTGATGGGCGGGAACAAATCCTTTACTGCCAAGCTGGATCAGCTCTTCCGCGAACCGCTGGGCAGAAGCAAGTTTGCCTTTTGGGCCAAATTCCCCGATGCCACGGCCATGGTCGGACAATATTCGATGGGCAATGAACCCAGTTTCTTTATCCCATACCTTTACAATTACTCCGGAGAACCCTGGAAGACCCAAAAACGGATCCGCTTCCTGCTGGACGTCTGGTACAAAGACAACATCTTCGGCATTCCGGGCGATGAAGATGGTGGCGGAATGACGGCATTCGTCGTCTTCTCCTCGATGGGTTTCTATCCGGTCACACCAGGCGTGCCGGTTTACAACATCGGATCGCCACTGTTTGAAGAGGTGAAAATTGCCCTCGAAAACGGGAAATCCTTTACCATCAAAGCCAATGGCTGCAACATCCAAAACAAATATGTGCAAAGTGCCAAACTGAATGGTCAACCCCTCACCAAAACCTGGTTTACCCACGATGATTTGATGAAGGGAGCCATCCTGGAGTTGCAGATGGGCCCACTCCCCAACAAATCCTGGGGAGCCGGGGAAGGTGATGCGCCACCTGCAGGCGGGGGATATTGAGGAAATGAAGGGATTGAAGGGATTGAAGGGAATGAGATGGTGAGGAAAATTAAGATTTTGGGTTGATGATGACTGATTTATTTAAAAACAAAAAGGCCTCATACCTTGATTGCATCACGGCTGTACCGTCCTACATCGCTGCATCACGCCCCCATCACTCCCATCACTCCCCTCAATCCCTTCATTCCCTTCATTCCCTTCATTCCCTTCATTCCCTTCATCCCCTTCAATCCCCCACCCCATGACGCAAATCCTCCCCACCGCATCCCCTTCGCCACATTGGCATGCGCTCTACGTCCACTCCAGGTCGGAGAAGAAGGTGCATGCGGAGTTGAGCACCAAAGGCATCGAATCCTTTTTGCCCCTTCAACGAAGACTTCGCCAATGGAGCGACCGGAAAAAATGGGTTGAACTGCCATTGATCTCAGGCTATGTCTTTGTGCGCATCACCCGAAGCGAATACGATGCCGTACTGCAGATCAACAATGTGATCCAGTATGTCCGGTTCGAAGGAAAAGCCGCCATCATTCGTGACCAGGACATCGAGCTACTGAAACGGATGTTGGGACAAAGTGAAACGGAGGTAGAAGTAACCATGGAGGAGTTACAACCCGGCATGCAGGTAGAGATCATCTCCGGACCCATGAATGGCTTCAAGGGAGAACTGATCTCCTTCCGTGGCAAGAACAAAGTCGCCCTCCGAATCCTTCCACTGGGCATCACCGTCCTGGTCGAATCCCCTGGCGCGAATTTGACAGTGGTGAAGGGATGAGGGGAGTGAAGGGAGTGAGGGGATTGAATGGATTGAAGGGAATGAATGGATTGAAGGGAATGAGGGGATTGATGCTAAAGCGACCATTTCTCCGGGTTGCGGATCATTTTGACGATTTGGTTGAGGATACGAGCGTATTCGGCATTCAGGGAATCAAAATCTTGATCATTCAAGTAATGAAAGGTGTGGGCAAAGCGTAGCCATACCTGAGTTTCTGCGGCTTCACCTTCACTATCGGACAATTTTGAAACAAATGATTTGGGATATCTCCTTTTTCTATAAGCCTCGGCCAGATTCGCTGCTACCGATCTTGAGCTTCTTCTGATCTGGTCCGTCAAGGAATATCTCTCCTCAGTTGGAAAATTCATGGAATACTCATGAATCCTTACAGCAGTATTGAAAGCGCTCTGAAAGACAGTCAAATCTGAATGCGAAGTGATTAATTTTTCCATTTGGTCAAACTGTTGTGGTTTTGTAGAATTTACCGATTTTTCAGATGATTCAAAATCCACGACCCCAAAACTCCTCATTCCCCCACCGTTTCAATCCCTTCAATCCCTTCATTCCCCTCATTCCCTTCAATCCCTTCAATCCCTTCATTCCCTTCATTCCCTTCAATCCCTTCATTCCCTTCAATCCCTTCAATCCCTTCACTCCCTTCAATCCCTTCAATCCCTTCACTCCCCTCATTCCCTTCATTCCAATTTTATCTATCTTTGCAGCATACATTACCAACCATTCAAAATCATGAAGGGTATCATCCTCGCAGGAGGTTCGGGCTCACGACTGCATCCCATTACGTTGGGGACCTCCAAGCAATTGCTGCCAATCTATGACAAACCGATGATCTATTACCCCCTGTC
>JAJTBP010000273.1 GCA_021286825.1 Marinilabiliales bacterium
CGGCCAGGTGAAAGGGTTTGGTAAGATAATGGTCGGCACCGATCTCCAATCCTTCGATCCGGTTGTCCAACGAATTTCTGGCCGATACGATGATGATGCCCACTTCGATGGCCCTCTTCTTGATCAGCCGGATCAGATCCAATCCGCTTCCATCGGGCAGGTTGATGTCGACGACCATGCAATCATAAGGATAAAGCTCGATCTTTTCGACCGCATCCGCATGGGTATAGACCTTTTCGCACAGGTGTCCCTCTGCCTCCAGGTATTCGGCAATGGCATCCGATAACGGCTTTTCATCCTCTATAATCAGTATCTTCATGAATTTCAATAGGTTGCCCAAAGGCGGATCGCAGGGCGTAGATGACTTTCTGCCGGAACGTTTCAGAGTCCATCCTCATTTTCTTTGGAGATGTGACCCGATTCCTGCGGTTCTGCATGAATGTATACCTCACTCCTATCGATCCTGTTTCCCAATTCCGATTCAATATTATCACAAATTTCGTGAACCTGTTTCAGATTCAGTTCCGGATCCAGGTGAACATTCACTTTGATGAAAGTATCAGCACCGGAAGTTCTCACCTTCAGACTATGGTAATGGCGGATTTCACGGAACTCCCCAAGGGTCTCGCGAACGATTCGGATGGTCTCCTGGGGTGCCGTGTCGAGCAGCACCTCGATGGCTTTCCTTCCCAGCCGGTAGGAAATGACCAGGACAATGACAGCCACCCCCAGTGCGGCAATCGGGTCGGCTACATAGAATCCAACAGTTGAACAAATCAAGCCCAACAACACGACCGATGAGCTCCAGATGTCTGTCGCAAAATGGATGGCGTCTGCCTCCAAAGCCTGACTGTTGTATTTCTTGGCAACCCGCATCAGCGCCCTCGAACGGGTGATGTCGATGATGATCGAGCTGATCACCACAAGGAAACTCCAGAAGTTGACCTTGATGATTACCTCACCGGTGGTCAGCCTGCGCATTGCCTCATAAATGATCCAGATGGAGGTAACGAACAGGAGGATCGTCTCCAGCAATGCGGAAAAATTCTCAATCTTGCCATGACCGAAATTGTGTTGCCGATCGGCTGGTTTATCCGAAATCCGAACAGAAAAATAGGTAATGGAAGCGGCAAAAAGGTCCAGGGCAGAGTGAAGCCCTTCCGACAGAATACCCAGACTGCCAGTCAGAAATCCCACAATCAGCTTGAAGCCCGTCAGGAAAACTGCTGCCATGACACTCATCAGTGCAACTTTTCTCTTTTCTTTTTGCATTCCGGCCAATTGAATAATCGTATTGCGGTATCTCAAATTTATAATTTTTTGGGTTGGAAGGTGTGGATGAGACGGATAAAAATGAAAGAAATGATATTCGCGAAATAATTGCATCTTTGCCTCGCTTAGATCAACTACTACGAAAACTATGGACAACAAACGACTTGTTGCGCTAGACGCATTCAGGGGAATGGTCATCGCTGCCATGATTCTTGTCAACTATCCGGGAAACTGGAAAGCGATGTATGCTCCCCTTGCCCATGCCACCTGGGAAGGTACCACCCCTACCGACTTCATTTTCCCGTTTTTCGTTTTCATGGTAGGCATCTCCGTTGCACTTTCGTTTACCAAGCAATTGGGTCAGGGAAAACGCAACAGTGAGATGATCCGAAAAATCGTCCTGCGCACAGCGGCCATTTTTGCCATCGGACTGGCCCTAAAACTCCTGCCCAATCTGGATTTCAGCAAAGTGGAACTCCCGGGTGTCCTGCAACGCATAGCCCTGGTCTATTTTGCCTGTGCCCTCCTCTTTCTTTATGGAAATTGGAAGACCCACCTGTATGTTGGGATAGCCATCCTGCTCATTTATTGGGCTTTGCTGTCGTGGATTCCCGTGCCTGGATTCGGACCAGGCGTGCTGGAACCGGGCAAGAACCTGGCCAACTGGCTGGACAGCCAGGTCATCCCCCTCTCTTTGCTGAACAAAAAAGGTTACGATGCGGAAGGGGTCTTGAGTACACTCCCGGCCATCGTCTCCGGGATTACCGGATTGCTCGCCGGACGCATGATCCTCTTTCGCAAAAGCAAGGAAAGATTGGCCTTGAATCTTTTCGCTACCGGAACATTACTCATCCTGGCCGGTGGAATCTGGGGATGGTATTTCCCCATCATTAAAAAGATCTGGACCAGTTCCTATGTCTTGCTCACCTCAGGCTGGGCCTTTACCCTTTTCGGATTGCTATACTGGATCATCGAAATACGGATGGTGACCAAGTGGACCAAACCCTTTGTCATCTTTGGCAGCAACGCCATCGCCATCTACGTCATCGCAGACATCTTTGAGACCATCTTCCTCAAAAGTGGATTGCATGATACAGCCTATCCTGCCATGACGGAAGCCGGTTTGTCCCTCCAGGCAGCTTCTCTGATCTGGGCCATGTTTTCGGTCGCAGTTTGCTTTCTCACCTCCTGGATCTTATGGACCAAACGGATCTTCATCAAATTATGATGGGGATTGTTTAATTTTGTCCCGATTTGCGGAACAAAAGAAAAAACGAATGAATTACAGAAGAGGCATTTTCCAGCGAACCGAGCTGTTGCTGGGTAGAGAAATGCTGAACAAAATAGCCTCCAGCAAGGTCATCATCTTTGGAATTGGCGGGGTGGGCAGTTGGTGTGCTGAAAGTCTCATCAGAAGTGGGATTCAGCAACTCACGCTGGTGGATTCAGACCTAATCTGTCTGACCAACATCAACAGACAACTGCAAGCGACCACAAAAACGGTCGGCGAAGTCAAAACTGAAGCCCTGAAAAACAGGTTATTGGAGATCAATCCCGATGCCCAAATTCTTGCACTCCAGAAGATCTACAACCGTGACAACCATGACTCATTCGACCTGGAAAGCTACGACTACATCATCGATGCGATTGATAGCCTGAGCAATAAGGTTCACCTGATTCGTCAAGCCACGCGCACCAAGGCCGAATTGTTCTCCTCGATGGGTGCTTCACTGAAGCTGGACCCCAGCCGCATCAAAGTGGATGAATTTTGGAAGGTGAAGGTCTGTCCGTTGGCTGCCAAAGTGAGGAAAAGAATCAAGAAAGGGGATTTGCCGGCCAAAAAATTCCTCTGTGTGTACTCCGATGAAGTGCTGGAAAATAAAGGATCCGGATCCTCCTGCGGTACCGACAAATGCCTGTGTCCCAAATCCAAAAATGCACCCGGCGATCCCGAACTGGCCGATCACGAATGGTGCAGCCAAAAAGCAGTCATCAACGGCACCATGGCACACATCACCGCCATCTACGGATTCACGCTGGCAGGATTGGTTATCCAACACATTTGCAAATCAGAACGTCCGGAAGCAAATCCGGCAAAAACAGAGGTAGATGAAACAATTCCCGAACATCAGGATACGGCCGATTGAACCCACAGACGATCCCATGCTGGCCCGTATCATCCGGGAAACACTGGCAGAGTTTGGTGCCAACCATCCCGGAACCGTCTACTTTGATGAGGCCACCGATCACCTTTCCGAACTGTTCCATGAGGATAGCGCAGCCTATTTTGTAGCGGAGGTGGATGGAATCATGGCCGGTGGAGGCGGGATCTTTCCCACCAAAGGTCTTCCCGATGGAACCTGTGAGTTGGTTAAGATGTACCTCTTGCCCTTCGCCAGGGGTTGCGGACTCGGAAGGGAATTGCTCGAAAAATGCATGCAAACGGCACGGGAGAAGGGTTTTGACCAAATCTATCTGGAGACCATGCCTGAATTAAAGCAGGCACTGAAACTGTATGAAAAGATGGGATTCCGCTATTTGTGCTCGGCGATGGGAGACAGTGGCCACTTTGGATGCGACCTGCACATGATCCGGGCGCTATAGATCGGTTGCGATCCGATTCAATTGAAGTTGAGTAAGGCTATGGCGACTCCGATCGTCCGGCTCTTATTGGCACGCAGCTCTGCCGAATTGCATCGGATCAATGCTTTTAAGGAAATCAGTCCGTTTTGTATGTCATTCGAAAGTACATCCATTTTTACATGGGTAAAGTGCATTTCATCCAGATCTGTCACCTCACCTGCCAACTCGACCGGAGGTTGGGAAATGTCGAAGACCGCATGTTTGCTACCATTGATCCGGAAGGAGGCTAGCAACATTTTGTCAAGAGTCGTTTGATTGTTTGCTGGTTGAGTGTTGGCTAGGACAACCGATTTTTCGGTATCCTGGGTCAAGATGAGATCTGCTGCCTGTGCCGGTTCAACGGTAGTAATCCCGACTGGAGCGATGACGGTGGCAAAGATACTGGCGTAGGCCGTATATTGACCAAAACCGTGCTCCGTGAATTGGAGGAGGAAAAGGGCCAGTCCCACGTGAATCATTGTTTTCATGGCATTGGATTTTAGGAATTCCGACCTTTCATCCATTAAACAAATAACCACAAGACTTGTTTACTTAACATCGGATTATAACCATCTGATATTAAGACACATCAAACATAAAGTTGTTTCACTCCCCACATTATATTCAGTCCGGAAAAATGTCAAATTCTGTCCTCACCTGGCAATGATTTGATTTGCAAAGAGAAAAGGAAAGTCCGCCAAGCCATTCTTTAACATAGGATTGGCCGACGGACATTCACCACTTTCCCACAAAAAAATAAAAAAAAATCTCCGGAAGCCAATGACAGGGATTGATCCGGCAGACGGGGTATCAAAAAAATCGGATAACGGAGCAGCG
>JAJTBP010000274.1 GCA_021286825.1 Marinilabiliales bacterium
AGGAGAAAAGAGGGTTCCATCTTCCTTGAAGCGGGGTGCAGTATAAATGACATCGTAGACCTGCCATTCACCCGGCTTCTTGCAAACGTTGACAAGTGGAGCATATTGTTTGTAGATCGATCCAGCCTGTCCGTTGCGATAGGTGCGGTTCTGGTAGTTGTCGAGGACCTGCAGTTCATACCTTCCCTGTAGAAAGATACCGGAGTTGCCACGTCCCTGACTTTCACCAATGACCTCAGCCGGTGTGCGCCATTCAATGTGCAACTGAAAATCCATCAACTCCAGCTTGCTGCGGATGATGCCTGTCCCTTTGACAACGGTCACACATTTGTCATTGACGAGCCATCCCGAGGGTTCACCCTTTGCATTGGTCCAGTTGGCATTGAAGCTTTCCTGGGTGCCATCGAAAAGGACAATGGCATCAGAGGGCGCATCTGCAGGTGTATTGCCAGGTGTTACCACGGTCACTTCCGGATCCCAGAATTCGGTCATCTCGGGTTTCATTTTTGCCGGATCCTCTTTCTGAGCATCGGCTTTCTGAGCGGCAGCATTGAAAACTAGCAACACTGCAGGGACAAACAATAATCTTTTCATTCGAGCGTCGTTTAAATATTTGTTTCAAAAATTTGATGAGTCTGTCAGAAATTCCTGAATCATGTGTGTCTGGATAAGTTGGGAAAAGATCAGACAATCAGATCCTTCATCACACTGTCGACCTTTTCGTTGGCCTGTTGTTCGACCTGATCAAACTGGTCTCTCGAGGTCAGCTTGGCTTTTACTTCGATGTAGAATTTGATTTTGGGTTCAGTTCCTGATGGCCGCACGGAGACTTTGAATCCATCGACCGTAAAGAACTGCAGCACGTTGGAGGTGGTCTTCTGCCGGATGGGAATCTCCTCTCCCGTCAGAAGATTCTTTTGGATCAGTGTAGCATAATCCTTGACCCATTCGAGTGGTGAACCGCCGAGCGAAGCAGGTGGATTAGACCGGAATTTCACCATCATCTGCTCTATCTCCTCTGCACCGGTCTTTCCTTGTCTCACAATGTATTTCATTCTCTCCTTGGAATATCCGTAGGTAAGATAGATGTCCTGCAGCATTTCGTAAAGTGTCAGCTTGTTGTCCTTCGCCCAGGCAGCAATCTCTGCCATCAGGGCGCAGGAGGTTACCGCATCCTTGTCCCGCACGAAGTCGGCTGGCAGGAATCCAAAACTCTCCTCACCACCTCCGATGTAGATTTTTTTCCCTTCATTTTCACGGATCACGTCGGCAATGAACTTAAAGCCGGTATAACAGTCGTAGTATTCCACCTGGTTTTTAGCGGCTATCTCAGCGACAAGTTCCGACGTTACAATGGTCTTGACAACGTATTCCTTCCCGGTGAGCCATCCCATCGCTTTCCTCTTGGTGATGATGTAATAAAGGAAGATCAAAACCGTTTGATTGCCATTCACCAGGATAAATTCCCCTTTGTCATCCTTGATGGCAATGCCAATCCGGTCGGCATCCGGGTCAGTAGCCATCACAAGATCGGCATCCGTTTCGCGCGCCTTCTGCAAAGCCAGCGCCAAGGCTGCCGGTTCCTCTGGATTGGGAGAGACTACCGTTGGAAAATCTCCGCTCACCACATTTTGCTCCGGAATCGGGATGATGTTTGTGAATCCCATCCGTTTCAGGGCCATCGGTACCAGACGAACACCTGTTCCATGAATGGGGGTATAGACAATCTTTAAATCGTGTTGCCTTTGAATGGCCTCCGGTGACAAAGAGACTGAGACCACCTTCTCCAGATACTTTTCGTCCATTTCGGCTCCCAGTGGCAAGATGAGGGAGTCATTCCCTTCAAATCGGATCGCTTCAACCTTGACTTTGCCTACTTCGGCGATGATGTTCACATCGTGGGGTTCCACAATCTGCGATCCATCGTCCCAATACGCCTTGTATCCATTGTATTCCTTCGGATTGTGTGAGGCTGTCAGGATGACACCACTCTGCAAACCCAGCTCGCGTATGGCAAAAGAGAGTTCCGGTGTGGGCCTGAGCGATTCGAAGAGATAGACCAGGATCCCATTGGCCGAAAAAATGTTGGCTGCCGTCTCTGCAAACAAACGGCTATTGTTTCTGCAGTCATGTCCGATGGCGACCTTGATCTGCGGGAGGTGGGCAAATGCCTTTTTCAGATAATTGCTCAACCCCTGGGTGGCTGCACCCACCGTATAAATGTTCATTCTGTTGCTGCCCACACCCATGATTCCACGCAACCCGCCAGTACCAAATTCCAGTTCCCGGTAGAAGGCATCCGTCAGTTCTGCAGGATCTTCCTTCTCCAGCAATCTTTGAACTGCTGCTTTGGTGTCCGCATCATACTGGCCGCTTAGCCACTCCTGGGCCTTTAGCAGCACGTTTTGAGGAATTTCATTTTTTTTCATGATCGCTCAATTTTTTTAGGCACTTTTTGAGGCTTTCCCGCCAATGGGGGATTTGAAGCCCAAAAGTAGCTTTGATTTTTGATTTATTCAAAACGGAATAGGAGGGTCTTTGAACAGGGGTTGGGTAAGAAGCTGTATCAATGGGTCTTACATTTACTGCAGTCATTTCGGAACATTCAAAAACAGCCATTGCAAAATCGTACCAACTGGCAACTCCTTCATTGGAATAGTGGTAGATGCCTGGCTGAAAGCGAGACGGAGCCGATGCGGTTAACGACAGGATCCGCACGATGACTTCTGCCAGATCCCCGGCATAGGTGGGTGTGCCGATTTGATCCGACACGACCGATACTTCGCTTTTCTCCTTTCCCAACCGCAGCATCGTCTTTACAAAATTGTTGCCATAAGCCGAGTAAAGCCACGAAGTCCGGATTAGGATGGCTCCGGGGTCATTGCGCAGCACCGCCGTTTCTCCCCCTAATTTCGAGATTCCATACACAGAGGTGGGTTTGACAATATCCGTTTCGGTATAGGGGGTCGATTTCTTCCCATCGAAGAGATAATCCGTTGATAGGTGTATCAAACGGGCATGCGATTTACGACAGGCGGTGGCAAGGTATCCTGCAGCCAGGTGATTGATTCGCTCGGCCTCGGCCCCCTCCTTCTCTGCCTTGTCAACAGCGGTATAGGCAGCACAGTTGACCACTGCTTCCGGTTGCTCTCTGGCAACAAAATCCTGAACGGCCTTTTCGTTGCAGATATCCAATTCTTCGATATCCGTAAACAAAAAAGACAACGAGGGATCGCTTCCTTCAAGATCCCTCAGACAGCGACCCAACTGACCATTCGATCCAGTGACCAATATCTTCATTTTTTCATTCATTTCATTAATCATCGTCTGGCTAAAGGTAATAGAATTGTTTGGAAACGGAATTCCGGATTTGGCAGTTTGACTGCATCGAGAGCGAAATTAGGAACATCCCGAATCGTCAGGGCCTATCGAAAGACGAGGGTCATTCGGCCCAAGTCTTGTAGGGTTGGCGGATCAGCGCCGCATTGAAATACCTTGGATCCCCGGTCACCTCTTCTCCCAGCCATTCCGGTCTGGGGTAGTCCTCTGTTTCGGATGTGAGTTCAATCTCTGCCAGCACCAATCCATCATTCTCACCAAGAAATTCATCCACTTCAATGATGTGGTTTCCAGAGGGTATCTCATATCGGTACTTGTCGATGATGCCCGGTTCACACAGAAGCATCAGCGCCTCTGCCTCTTCCAGGCCAATCGGTTTCTCCCATTCGAAACGACCCAGGCCACCGGGCCTGGGCGCACCCTTGACCGTTAAATATCCGATCTCTCCCTTGATGCGTACCCTGACCGTACGCTCTGGCAAGGAACTAAGATAGCCCTGCCTGATACGGGTCCGCCGGGAAGCCTCCGAGCGGTAATGATCGCCCTTAAGTAAAAACTTCCGTTCTATTTCTACTGCCATAACTGAGCCAGGATGACACTGGTTTTTCATCCTGATTTTTCGCTTAAAATAAGGAAAATTCCAGATTCGTCAGATGCCTTTCGAAAGGATCCGGAAACTGGTGGAATTCAAAAGGTTGGGGCACCGCTATTTTTTGAGTGGAAAGTTTGATAAAACAGAATAAAATTCTACCTTTGCGCCCGTTCAAAATAATGTCTAATTTATTAATTTCAAGCGTATCTAAAAATGAGTGAAATCTTAGAAAATCAGGAAGTAAACGAAACAGTTGAACAAGTAACTGTTGAGCCTGTAGTAGAAGAAGTTGCTCCTGTTGTGGCAGCAACGAATGTTGAAGAAGAGTTTGATTGGGATGCTTTTGAAGGCAAGAAAACCTCTGCCAACTCTGCTTCCAAACAATCCATGACCGAATTGTACGACAACACCCTCAACATCCTTCAGGAAAAAGAGTGTGTGGATGGCGTCGTTATCTCCATGAACAAACGTGAAGTGGTGGTAAACATCGGTTACAAATCGGATGGTATCGTTTCGGTAAACGAATTCCGCTACAACCCGAACCTCAAAGTGGGCGACAAGGTTGAAGTCTATGTCGAAACACTGGAGGACAAAAAAGGACAGCTGACCCTTTCCCACAAAAAAGCCCGCTCCCTGCGTAGCTGGGATCGCGTCAATGCAGCCCTTGAAAATGACGAAATTATCACCGGATTCATCAAATGCCGCACGAAGGGTGGTATGATTGTAGATGTCTTCGGTATTGAGGCCTTCCTGCCGGGTTCACAGATCGACGTGAAGCCGATC
>JAJTBP010000275.1 GCA_021286825.1 Marinilabiliales bacterium
GATATGAAGTGGGACCCTACATCCGGTTGCTCACTGCTGTAAATGACAGTTCAGAGCTGGCCAGGAGGTTCAGGTGCGACTATCGTGAGACCATTTCCGATCTGTTGTTGGAAAATTTTACCCGGGGATGGACCTCCTGGGCACATGGCAAAGGTTCGTTGACACGAAACCAGGCCCACGGATCTCCCGGCAATCTACTGGATCTTTACGGAACAGTAGACATTCCGGAATGCGAATCTTTCGGGAGCAGTTATTTCCCCATCCCAGGTTTGCGCCGGGATAGCGCCGATATCCGCAATGTGGATCCCGATCCGGTCATGTTGAAGTTTGCCTCTTCGGCGGCTCATGTGACAGGCAAGAAGTTTACTTCTAGTGAGACCTTTACCTGGCTGGCCGAACATTTCCGGGTCTCCCTTTCCCAATGCAAACCCGAGGTGGAGCAACTTTTCCTCTCGGGAGTAAACCATGTCTATTATCATGGAACGGCTTATTCGCCTGCCGAAGCTCCATGGCCGGGATGGCTGTTTTATGCCTCCGTCAACTTTGCCCCGTCCAACAGTTTCTGGCCACATCTCACCGGTTTGAACCAATACATCACCCGGTGTCAATCGATCCTTCAACAGGGGGTACCCAACAATCAACTGCTTGTCTATTGGCCCATCTACGATGTCTGGATGGGAAACCAGATGAAGGATCTGCAGCTCACCATCCATTCGATCGACACATGGCTTTGTCCAACCCCCTTCTATCGGGAATCCAAAGTCCTGATGAATGCCGGATATTCGCTTGATTTTGTATCGGATCGATTGCTTGCCGGTTTGAAGGTGGAAGAGGGAGCGATCAAAACGGCCGACGGGGCCTCCTACCAGACCCTCGTTGTGCCAAAGTGCGATTATATGCCTGGATCCACCCTCAGCCAGTTGCTTCGTTTGGCCGAGGGCGGAGCCACACTGCTTTTCCAGGAATTGCCTGCAGATGTTCCGGGATTGGGCCGGATCGCTCACGAGCGTGCGCAGCTGAATGAAGGGCTCGGAGCACTTGCTTTCCGCAGGATGCCAAACGGTTCTTTGGTTGCCAACATCGGCAAGGGACGCGTGATTCTGGAGCGACAATTGTTGAAGGTGCTCGCATCGGAAGGTATCAAGCGAGAGGCTCTTGCGGATGCAGGGGTAAAATTCATCAGTCGGCGCAGTGCAGAGGGAACCTATTATTTTATTGTCAACCATACACCTCGGTCAATCGATCAATTTTTACCCCTCCTCGCAAAGGGGGAACAGGCCATCTTGCTCGACCCCAACGATGGCAAAGCGGGAGAGGCCACATGGCATCTCTTGCCGGATCACTCCGATGTTCTGGTGCAACTCGATCCCGGAGAATCGATTTTCGTGCAGATAGCGAAACATGCCTCTGCGATCCCCGGATGGAAATACCGTGGAGGAGAGGTAGCCAACCTCCCCGTCACCACCCCCTGGAAGCTCACCTTTACGAAGGGTGGAGCCCAAATGCCTGCTGCACGCACGCTTGGCAAACTGGTCTCCTGGACAGAGCTATCCGATTTTTCGGGAACAGGTCGCTATGAAACCGATCTCTTTTTGACGGAAGTGCCCGGGAATTGTTGTTATTTGGACCTTGGAAAAGTTTGTGAGAGTGCTGCAGTCCGGGTTAACGGCAAAGAGGCCGGAACCGCCTGGTGCATTCCGTTCAGATTGGAGATCGGGAAGTGGCTACACAAAGGAAAGAACCATTTGGAAATTGAAGTCGCCAACCTGATGGCCAACCGAATCCGGAAAATGGATCAGCGCGGCATCCCCTGGAGAAATTATCACGAAATCAATTTTGTCAACATCAATTACAAACCCTTTGATGCTTCCGGATGGAAACCCATGCCGTCGGGTCTTTTGGGACCTGTCACGCTGCGGTTTTTCCAATCGGAAAGTGCAAGGTAACCTTTTGAAATCATGATCCGTATTTTGCCCCTTGGAATGGCGTTGGTCCTTTTCTCGGTAGTTTGTCGTGCCGGAATAGACAGGAAAGCCGTAGTCAGCCGCAACAACGTGGTGGTCGAAAAAGCCGACACCCTGGCCTCACTTTCTGTTGGCAATGGTGAGTTTGCCTTTACCACCGATGTTACCGGATTGCAGACCTTCTACAAAGCATATGAGAATGGAGTGACACTCGGCACACAATCCAACTGGGGATGGCATACCTTTCCAAACACTGCAGGCTACAACCTGTCGGAGTGCGCAGTCTACCAGGATTACCGGGGTAGGAAGGTCCCCTATCTTTCCCAGTTTTCCGGTTCGGGACGAGATGCAGCAGCCGCAAACTACTTCCGGGAGAATCCGCAGCGTCTGCAACTGGGGGTAATCCGATTGTTGTTGCTTACATCCGATGGGACCGAAGTGAAATTGGCAGACATTCAAAATCCGGTTCATCAGTTGAATCTTTGGGAAGGCAAAATCACCAGTCATTTTTCTGTTGAGGGACAACCTGTTGCGGTTGAGTTGTTTTGTCATCAGAAATTGGATATGCTGGCCGTCAGGGTTCAATCTTCGCTTGTCCGCACCGGCCGGCTGAAGGTGGAATGGTTGTTCCCCTATGCCATCGCGGAGGGCTTTCATCCCGGTTATGATTGGAAGGCTCCCGAAAAACATCAATCTACCCTGCGGTCGACCGGGAAGAATTCGGCAACGATCGACCGGAAGCTGGACAACGATGGTTATCAAGTCAGCCTTCAATGGAATGCTGGGGCTGTTTTTTCAATGGCGGATCGCCACCGGTTCCTTTTGTCCACTGATCAGGGAGAGTCGCTTGAATTCAGTTGTCTATTCTCAGCCAAACCGGTAACGGGCAAGTTGCCAACCTTTCGGGAGACTGCTGCTGAGAAT
Source organism: Marinilabiliales bacterium (assembly GCA_021286825.1). Classification (GTDB taxonomy): domain Bacteria; phylum Bacteroidota; class Bacteroidia; order Bacteroidales; family Prolixibacteraceae; genus CAINVV01. The sequence goes on from JAJTBP010000275.1 coordinate 2,889, forward strand.
GAGGTGGAATGGAAGAAATTCTGGATGACGGGAGGTATCGTGGATTTTTCACAATGCAAGGATCCTCGGGCAAAAGAGCTTGAAAGACGGGTGGTTCTGTCGCAGTACCTGACCCGGATCCAGAGTTCCGGTTCCATGCCCCCGCAAGAGACAGGCCTGGTTTACAACAGTTGGTATGGCAAGTCCCATCTTGAAATGCACTGGTGGCACACGGCCCATTTTGCCAACTGGAATCATCCGGAGTACCTGATCCGGCAATTGGATTGGTACAAAACCATCTTTGATAGGTCGGCCGAAACAGCCAGGTCCCAAGGTTTTGCCGGTGTGCGGTGGCCGAAGATGGTGGGGCCAGAAGGGCAGAACAGCCCATCCGGAGTAGGCAGTTACCTGATTTGGCAGCAGCCGCACCTCATCTACATGGCGGAGCAACTCTACAAAAGTCATCCCGACAAACGGATTCTCGATCAATACAAGGAGATGGTCTTCGCCACTGCCGATTTTATGGCCGATCTGGCCGTCCCCAACCAGCAGGGCACTTACGATCTGCTTCCCCCGTTAATCCCGGCCCAGGAACATTGGAACAAGATGACGGCTACCAATCCGCCCTATGAACTGGCATATTGGCATTGGGGTTTGATGACGGCACTCGAATGGAAGAAGAGATTGCATCTCCCGGTGGACAGCAAATGGATGGAAGTGGCACAACGGATGGCGACACCGGTCGCTGAGCAGGGTGTCTACCTGGGGGTTTCCAACGCTCCCGACTCCTATACCACTCCCCGGAACATTTCGGATCATCCATCGGTTTTGGCCGCCTTCGGGGTCCTGCCGGCTTGGGAAAAAGTGGATCCCGTGATCATGAAAAATACCCTGAAGGTGGTGATGGAAAAATGGAACTGGCCTACCACCTGGGGTTGGGATTATCCCATGGTTGCCATGACGGCTGCCCGTGTTGGCGAACCAGAGACGGCCATCAAAGCCTTGTTGATGGAGGTTCAGAAGAACACCTATCTCAAAAACGGACACAACTACCAGGGAAGCCGGTTAAGGATCTATCTCCCCGGAAATGGAGGCTTACTCAAAGCGATCGCCCTGATGTGTGCCGGGTGGGAGGGATCTACCCATCGCAATCCGGGATTCCCTGCAGATGGAAACTGGGATGTCCGATGGGAGGGATTGGTCAAGGATTTTTAAAACGGAATGAATAGCAAATTAACAAACTTGGATAGGATGAAGAAAACGATTGTTTCCCTGTTGCTCCTGACATTTTTTTGCCACATCGACCTCATCGGACAGAAAGTCAACGACTCCAATGCCCCACTTCACCTGATGGCTCCGGCTTACGATACGCCTTATGGTCGTCCGGATGAACGGTCCATCAAGGAACTTTTGGATCGAATCGGCCAATATCTCGAAAGGGTGACGCCCATGGCTGTGATCGATGGTGTATCAAAGCAGGAGATCTCGGATCTAAGCAAGATAGATGAAAAGAGTATCCTGCAACCGGGAGATTTCAGGCTGACCAGTTACGAATGGGGTGTGACCTATGCCGGCATGCTGTTGGCCGGGCGTGTGACTGGTGACACCCGGTTCACCCAATACACCCTAAGCAGGCTCAAGTTTCTGGCTGCCGTCAGCGAGGCATTCCTCAAGCTTGAACAGCAAAAACCCGGTATCCGCTATGGTTTCTATCGCACCAACCATCCCCAGGCGCTGGATGATTGTGGCGCCATCTGTGCAGCGATGCTGAAAGCCGCAGACAAGGAGCCATCCGTTGCCTGGCAACCCCTGATCCAGCGGTACATCCAATACATTTCGGAG
>JAJTBP010000276.1 GCA_021286825.1 Marinilabiliales bacterium
TGTTGCGTGATTTTTGTCTGACCATTCAAAAGGGGGATCGGATGGGAATTCGGGGACCTTCCGGTTCAGGAAAATCTACGTTGTTCCACCTCTTGCTGGGACTCTATCCACCTGTAGAGGGATCGGTGGTCATTGATGGTGTTCCGCTGACCGCCGGAAATGCGGCAGCATGGCAAAAGCAAGTAGGATATGTCCCTCAGGAGGTTTTTATCCTGGATGACACCCTGTTGGTGAATGTAACCTTGGGAACCGATCCGGCAGTCATCGATCATGATAAGGTACAAAAGGCTCTGGAATGGGCCGGAATGGGTGATTATGTTCGCCTTTCGGCGGATGGACTGGCCACCAGGCTGGGCGATGGAGGCAACAAGTTGTCAGGTGGCGAACGTCAAAGGATCGGCATCGCCCGTGCCCTCTATCAGGATGTTTCGGTGCTGCTGTTGGATGAAGCTACATCGGCTGTCGACAACCAAACAGAACTTGAAATCAATGAGTCGATCCGAAGGCTGTCCTCCCGGTCTGACCTCACCCTCCTGGTCATTGCCCATCGGGGAACGGCACTCGATTTCTGTGACCGAATCATTGATTTGGGGGAAGAGCTGCAGGAAGGACCCCATGAACTCAATCATAATCTTTGACTATGTGGAAACGCTTTTTTAGCATAGCGAATCATAGCCTCACAATCGAAGGAGAAGATCCGGAAGATTCCTTCGTGATGCCTTTGGGACTGGAAGTTTTTGAGAAGCATCCTGTGGATGGACAGCCGTCTGTTTTTACCCTGCAAACAGGGGTGAGTCTGGATCCTACCCAACGAATGGTTCAACACACATTTCAGTTTGAGGACCTGGACATGACCTGCGAGTTGATTGCCGGTGAAACGGATTTTGAATTCCGCATGCATGCCAACCGGCTCTCGCATCCTGTTCGGGGAGGCATTTCGAACAACCCTTCTGGGGAGGGATCGGGAGTGATCGTTTTGTTTGTGCCACGTCAGGGCAATCGGTTGGTGACCAACCTGAAACCGGTAGCTGATCGGGTCCATGAGTTCAGATTCTTACTTTGGATGGCCTTTGGTTTGGCTGTGGCTCCTCTAGAGACCATGGCTGTTCATGCTTCAGTGGTGGTTTACAAGGGGAAAAGCCTTTTGTTCCTGGGAGAATCCGGTACCGGCAAGAGCACCCATACCCGGTTGTGGTTAAAACACATCCTGGGAAGTCGGTTGCTCAATGATGACAGCCCGATCCTCCGGATAGAAGCACAACATCCCATCTGCTATGGCTCCCCATGGAGTGGAAAGGGAAATGTCTTTCTTCAGGAGCGATACCCGATTGCAGCCATGGTCCGGATAAGGCAAGCCCCCGAAAACAAGATTCGGCGACTCTCCAAACTGGAGGCTTTTGGTGCCTTGTATCCTTCTCTGGCTCCTGCTTTCGCCTGCGATGGTGCCTTGACGGATCATCTTTGTCAACTCCTTTCCAAAGTTTTGGTTCAGGTACCGGTCTACCAGTTGGATTGCCTACCTGACAGGGATGCCGCCCTGACGGTTCGTAACCTCATTTTCGACCCTCAAGATTGATATTTTTGATGAATGCCAATTGAGCCATGGAAACCCCATCAACCAAACCCACCCTGCTTCTTTCCGAGGATGAAATGACCGGATTGCTTGCCGACTTGTTGAAAGATGGCAAGCAGGTGCATATACCCGTACGGGGTTACAGCATGGCTCCCTTTCTTTGGAACAGGGGTGAGCGTGTGCTCCTATCCAAGGCTACAACGGAAGAATTGGTCCGTGGCACGTTGGTCGTGTTTAAGTATCAGGGAAGATTTGTGGTCCATCGGATTTTGTTGCGAAGGGAAAACCAATTGATCCTGGCTGGCGACAGCATCTATGGAGTAAAAGAGATGATTCCCTTGGATCAGGTCGTTGGAGTGGTCAGGGAAATTATTTATACAGAGAACAAAATCCTTTCTACTGCCTCCTTTCGGTGGAGATTTTGTTCAAGCACGTGGTTGCTGTGTAAGCCTTTGATGCGGTTTCCCTTGCGACTGATCATCCGAATCAGAAATCATTTCGGGTTAAAATCGTCAGGGGATCCTACTGGAATCCCTACCACCCATTCCTGAACTCTTTTATAGATTGGGTTTTTCAATCTTGGGATTTTGTCTTCGGTATTGGTTTCTGCGGAAGGAATCAATGCTTTGCAATGGGATATAAATGAATCATGGGTGCCTTTCCGGGCACCCATGATTCATTTTTTCAACTTTGACCAGGGACAGAATTACCTTAAGGTCTTATCTTTTTGGTTTAAAATGCACTGTTCATGTGTCCATCAAAAGTGTGCAATCGGATCAGGATTGCCATCGGGGTCATTTTTTACCGTACCATCTGAATGAAGAGAACCCAACAGCAAGAGTCCGGCGACGTGCGGCGCTGCCATTGAAGTACCATTGTCCAGTACGTAATTGTTGCCGATCCAACAAGAGTTCACTTCAATTCCTGGTGCGCAGAAGTCGACTGTAGAACTGCCAAAGTTGGAAAATGAAGCGAACGTATCGTATTGATCCATTGCGGATACCACGAAAACATTGGGTACATTGAGGTGGGCTGGAGAATAAGCCGAAACATCTGAACTTGAGTTTCCTGCGGCTACTGTAAAGAAGATGCCATTTGCTGCTGCACCGGTCACCGCTGCATCAAGGGCCGGAGACAGTGCTTCTACCAGACTCATGTTGGCTACTTCACCGGCTTTTGCATTGGCAGCGACATAATCGACTCCGGCAATAATTCCAGAAATGGTACCATGACCCGTGCTGTCAAGGACTTTTACTGCAACAACTGTTGCTCCGGCAGCCACTCCGACTACGCCAATTCCGTTCCCTTTGATTGCTGCGATGATTCCGGCAACATGTGTTCCGTGACCATAGTCATCGTTCGGTGAGGTGGTGGTTGAAAGGAAAGAGCGTGACCGAGCAACATCAACGCGCAGATCGGGATGATTTAATTCAATTCCTGTGTCAATGATCCAAGCGGTTTTGCCTGTTGCATCGATGCCTCCTCCAACTCTGGCGACACCCCAGGGTACAACTTCCGTTGAAACGGTCAAGGTGGTTGTCGTTGAAGTCTGTTTTTTGGGACTTGTTTTCACCTTCCCAGTAGCCATGGCTACTGTTTGATCGGCTTCTACCAGTTTTACATTGCTATCACCGGCAAGTTTTTTCAGATCACCTGGGGTGAGACGTGCAGTAAAGCCCTGTATGGCCTGTACGTAGATCTCCTCAGGTGAACTGCTCAAACCATTTTTTTTCAGAATGGACAGGATGCGATTCCTCATTTTGTCTCCTTTCTGGGATTTGGTAGCCGTTAGAATTTCTGAATCAGGAGAAAGCATGACAATGTACTTGTTATCAAGCGAAGCGCTTTTCAGGGCATTCTCAGAGGTGGTGGTCTGGTTGTCCTCCTGGTTCAATAAGGTTGAGTTGTCTTTGCTGCATGCAGAAAAAACCAGCATGGTTGCAACCAAAATCAAAGTTGAAAATAAGTGTTTCATGACAGCGAATTTTAAGTGAATCTTCACTGTCAAAAGTATTTTGGCGCGGATTGGAGGGCTGTAAGGGATTGTTTGTTTGTCCCTACGGAATGGCTGATTTGAATGTAGGATATCTCAAGTAGAGAAGTTCAGTTTATTGGAAAAGCATGGTAATCAATTTGCTGACATTGATAGCAATCCACATTGGAATCCTTCATTTCCCAATCAGCCACAAATCAATTACATAGCTAAATTTTAGATGTAGTCCAGATGTTCTGATTCCTCAGAAGGTCTGTCCAGAGGAGTGGAAATCATTGGCCACCCTCATCCTTAGCCGTGTATTCCATCCGACCTCAATAATTACCTGACGATGGAAAATTTGGCGTATAACGATCATCGCTCTCGTTACAATGCTTGCATGAACAGGAATTAGCAGCGAACGATGTCAATAATAAATTTTGTTAAATTGGAAAAGTTAAAAAATGTTAAAAATATATTTTATAATGAATCTGAATAGGAAAACAGGAAAAGATGTAGTACTTTTGACTACAAATAGAGAGGTATTCCCCTACAATGCCTTTCCTGTTTTCCTTACCTTGATGCCTACCTGATTAAGTCCATATTAATCAATTAAAATAGTCATATGAAAAACGAAGGTTTAAATTTGCTTAACACAGGCAGGGAACGCTATTCAGCTCCAGAAGTTGAATGCATTGAAATCAAAATTGAAAAGGGATTCGCCGCAACAGCCGCCGGTGCCGGTAGTGGTGCTGATGGATGGGGTGCAGGGGGTACCTGGTAATCAATTTTGTATAATCTATTAATGGATCTTTTAAAAAAATTCTGACCATGAAAAATAACCTATTGTTATTGGTGTTTTTGTTCGCTGCCTTTTCTTGTACGAAAGAGCAGGTTGATAATAAAGAGATTGTCCCGGGTGGGGCCGAAGTTCAGGTAAGCGGTTTTGATGAGAATTCTCTTCTGAAGACCACGATGTCTGGCAGTGCGGTCTCGTGGACACAAACAACGGATGTGATTGGTATTTACAGCGACCATGCAATTTTGTCAACGACTGGCGGTGCTGTTGCAAATCTCAATTACAAAGCGGATAATCCTGGTGTAAGCACGACGTTCTCAACTGTTGGTACGGCTACCATGCAATACAATGCAGTCAACCA
>JAJTBP010000007.1 GCA_021286825.1 Marinilabiliales bacterium
TCCACATTCAGTGCGGCTGAAAGTTGCTTGACTTCATTCGGGTCACCCTGCTCCTTCAGTTTCCAGAGTTTACGCATGCTTGCTTATTCGGATTGTATCTAAATATTTTTCAAATATACCTTTTTTAACCCACAGCGACGAATACATTGTTCCCGTAGGACGTATTTCTTTTCAGTAAATTGAAATGATTGCTATATTTTGTTTATAGAAAGCCACTTAACAAAATGCAGATAGGTTGTCTGCCTCTGCCGCCTCCCACAGGCCACCGCATTTTTGATAGCCTCCAAAACGGTAAAAAGGATATCTTTTGTTATCTTTGCGCGTAATTTTCTTACCAAAAACAGGTCTATCACTTAAAGATGAGCAATATAGAGCTAAGTGAGCAGGAAATATTCCGTCGGAATTCCCTGCAAAAACTCCGCGAACTGGGCATCAACCCCTACCCTGCGAACGAATTCAAGGTCAACGTTTCTACCCGACAAATACTTGAGCAATACGATCCGGAAAAGAACAACTTTCAGGAGGTGACCATTGCCGGTCGGTTGATGAGTCAACGCATCATGGGGAAAGCCTCATTTGCCGAGTTGCAGGACGAGAGCGGACGGATCCAGCTTTACCTCAACAGGGATGAAATTTGTCCCGGTGAAGACAAAACCCTTTACAACGAGGTCTTCAAAAAACTCATGGACATCGGCGACATCATTGGTGTCACCGGCTTTGTCTTCATTACGCAGATGGGTGAAACTTCCGTCCACGTCAAGACGCTGACACTGCTCAGCAAATCCATCAAGCCGTTGCCTGTCGTCAAGGAGAAGGAGGGAGTGCTTTACGATGCCTTCACCGATCCTGAACAGCGTTACCGCCAGCGTTACCTGGATCTGATCGTCAATCCCCAGGTAAGGGAGGTCTTCGTTAGCCGGACCAAAATCATCAACAACATGCGGGAGTTTTTCAATTCGAAGGGATACCTCGAAGTGGAGACACCCATCCTTCAGCCCATTCCGGGTGGAGCCGCAGCCCGGCCCTTCATCACCCACCACAATGCCCTCAACATTCCGCTGTACATGCGCATTGCCAATGAACTCTATCTGAAACGCCTGATTGTGGGTGGTTTCGAAGGGGTCTATGAATTTGCCAAGGATTTCAGGAATGAAGGGATGGACCGAACCCACAATCCGGAGTTCACCGTCATGGAGATCTATGTTGCCTACAAGGATTACAACTGGATGATGGAGATGACGGAGGAGATGATCGAGCGCGTTGCCCTGGCCCTGCATGGCAAGACGGAGGTGCAACTGGGTGACAAGGTCATCGATTTCAAAAGACCGTTTAAACGGATTACCATGTTGGATTCCATCAAGGAATTTACCGGAGTGGATATCTCGGGCATGGATGAGCAACAGTTGCGTACCGCTTGCAAGGAGATGGGCGTCGAAGTGGATGAGACCATGGGAAAAGGCAAGATCATTGATGAGATCTTCGGGGAGAAATGTGAAGGACATTACATTCAACCCACCTTCATTCTGGATTATCCGGTCGAGATGTCTCCCTTGTGCAAAAAACACCGCAACAATCCGGAGTTGACCGAGCGATTCGAACTGATGGTCAACGGGAAGGAACTCTGCAATGCCTATTCCGAACTCAACGATCCAATCGATCAGTTGGACAGATTTCAGGAACAGATGCGCCTTTCAGAAAAAGGAGATGATGAAGCCATGTTCATTGACATGGATTTTGTTCGCTCCCTTGAATACGGAATGCCCCCCACCTCGGGAATGGGCATTGGCATCGACCGGTTGACCATGCTTATGACCAACTCACCCTCCATACAGGATGTGCTTCTGTTTCCTCAGATGAAGCCCGAAAAGAAAGCAGAGGAGGATCCCTCCGCCATGTTCGAGGCCCTGGGGATCCCTGCTGAATGGGTCGAAGTACTCAGGAAACTGAATTACCGCAAGGTGGCACAGCTGAAAGAGGTGAAAGGTTCCAAGCTGTTCAATGATCTTTGCGGATACAACAAAAAACACCAGCTTGGATTAGCCAATCCGGCTATGGAAGAGGTGTTGAAGTGGTTAAACTAAACTATCACATCCATGACGGAGATCAATGAGAAGAGCCGTGTAGCCATCATCGGCAGTGGAAGTTGGGCTACAGCACTGGCGAAACTGTTGATGTACAATGTACCGGAGATCAACTGGTACATCCGGAATCAGGAGAACATCGAGCTTTTCAAAAAATTCCGCCACAACCCCAATTATCTGAGGTCGGTGGAATTTGACGTTTCCAAGATAAATTTCTACAACGACATCAACAAGATTGTGGAGGACTCCGACATCCTGGTCTTTGTCACCCCATCGGCCTTCCTGAAGGATACCCTTCGTCACATGACGGCCGAGATCGGCAACAAATTTGTTGTGTCGGCCATCAAAGGGATCATCCCGGAAGGGAATGTCTTTGTTGGAGAATTCTTCCACGAGTTTTATGATCTGCCCCTTGAGCAGTTCTGTGTGATCGCTGGTCCATGCCATGCCGAAGAGGTAGCACGTGATCTGCTCTCCTATCTGACCATAGCCAGTCCCGACGTTAAGAGAGCCAGGCAATTTGCTCTTCTGCTGGAAAGCAACTCCCTGCGCACCCACATCTCGGATGACATCTGGGGAACGGAATATGCAGCCGTCCTGAAAAACATCATGGCCATCGCTGCCGGCATTTCTCATAGCCTGAGGTACGGAGACAATTTTCAGGCGGTGTTGATGTCGAATGCGATACAGGAGATCAAACGTTTTGTGGACACCGTTCATCCCATCACCCGCGACATCAAATCATCGGCCTATCTGGGAGACCTCCTGGTAACTGGCTATTCCCATTTCTCACGCAACCGCACCTTTGGCAGCATGATTGGCAAAGGGTATACCGTCAGGTCTGCCATGCTGGAGATGGACATGATTGCCGAAGGATATTACGCCACCAAATGCATCAAGGAACTCAATGAACAATATCGGATCAACATGCCGATCACCGATACCGTTTACAACATCATCTACGAGAACATCTCACCAGCCATCGAAATGAGACTGCTGACGGAATATCTTCGGTAAAAAGGAAATATTCCGGGAGGTTTCCATCGAAAAAAAGAACAACACAAAGGTTGTACCGACCGAAAGGACCCGTTCCCATTTCGGATTGTACAGCCCACCAACCGAATCGTATTACTTCAAAAGAGAACAACATGAATACCGTTTCACTGGATTTCAAAAATATCTACGGATTTGTTTCAAAATCGGATGTGGATGGCTTCAGCGCCAAAGCGGACGCTGCCAACAAGGCTCTCCACCAGAAAACCGGCAAAGGCAACGACTACCTGGGATGGGTAGAACTCCCCGGAATGATCGGAGAGGCAGAACTTTCCGACATCGAAAAAACAGTTCAGAAGCTCAGCATCAAACATCTGGAGATCTTCGTAGTCATTGGCATCGGCGGCTCCTATCTGGGATCCAAGGCTGTCATCGACGCCCTGTCCGATTCATTTTCTGCCATCAAGGGTTCGTTTGAAGCCCCGCAAATCGTCTTCGCCGGACAAAACATCAGCGAGGATTACCTCTACGAACTGCGTGACCTTCTGGATACAAAGGAATGGGCCTGTGCCGTCATTTCCAAGTCCGGAACCACCACCGAACCCGCCCTGGCCTTCCGCCTGCTCAAACAGGACCTGGAAGAACGCTATGGCATCGAAGAGGCACAGAAACGCATCATCGCCATCACCGACGAATCAAGAGGCGCCCTGAAAAAACTGGCCAAAGAGGAAGGCTACAAGACCTTTGTCATTCCGGATGATGTAGGGGGTCGTTACTCTGTCCTGACTCCGGTCGGGTTGATTGCCATCGGTATGGCCGGTTTTGATGTACGCGCCCTGGTCAAGGGAGCCGTGGACATGGAAAAAGCCTGTGGTGAAGAGGTCCTCTACACACAGAATCTCGCCTCCCAATATGCTGCTGCACGCAATGTGCTCTATCGTCAGGGTAAGAAAATAGAGATACTGGTCAACTACAATCCCAAGCTACATTATTTCGCCGAATGGTGGAAACAACTCTACGGAGAGAGCGAAGGGAAAGAGGGCAAAGGGATCTATCCCAGCTCCGTTGACTTCTCCAGCGACCTCCATTCCATGGGTCAATACATCCAGGAAGGGGAACGCATCCTGTTTGAAACGGTGCTTTCCATCGGTGAACCCGACAATGAAGTAGTGGTTCCGGAAGATGAAGCCGACCTCGACGGACTGAATTTCCTCGCGGGAAAACGGGTCGACGAAGTGAACAAAATGGCCGAACTGGGAACCGTACTTGCCCACGTGGATGGCGGCGTACCAAATATCCGGGTCTCCATTCCGAAGTTGAATGAGTATTACCTGGGACAGCTGATCTACTTCTTTGAAAAGGCTTGTGGCATAAGCGGATACCTGCTGGATGTCAACCCCTTCGATCAACCTGGAGTGGAAAGCTACAAGAAGAACATGTTTGCCCTTCTCAACAAACCCGGCTTCGAAAAAGAGAGTGAAGCCATCCGCGAAAGACTGAAATAATACCCTGATCATGAGAGACATCAGATCTTCAATCTTCAAATTCCTTTCAATGGGGACCCTCCTTGCCCTGGTGCTGTTTGCTTCCTGCCAGTCAGGTGCCAACCATGCAAACAACGGGAAGGGGGATCATCCGAAAGGAGGAAGTGAAAAGCTTTCAAACGTCAAGGTGACAACGGGAGCGCAATATGGAATGATCCTGGAAGATCTGGACAGGGAGGAGCTGGACAACATCACGAGAGCCATGGAGCTTTTCCGGAATGGCAGGGTGGATTCGCTTGGCAGGGACACCATGTTCATCGCATTCAATGAACTGCTGACCAACAGCATGCAATCCTACTACGAGAAAAAGCTGATGGGCAACCGTGCCTTGATGGACAAATTTGAAAGCAAAGAGAACAACGAGGAGGCTACCAAACTGACGGCCAAACTAGCCACTTACGGCATCAGCCTGACCTACCGTGAAGGTGAATTCTACATGGAACCCAGCATGGAATTTCTCTATGAAAAGCTGGGTGACCGGCTCACCGAGGCCAGCAAGAACTATCTGCAGACAAAGATTGGACTTACCCAGGAGCTGACAGCCGAAGGGACCACTCCTTCTGCGCCGGATTCATTGGCCCGGGAGATCTTTGCCTGGGAAGATTACATGGTCAGGTATCCGGATTACATCCTCAAGGATGAGATTCTTGCCGAATATACCGATGCCATGGCTGCCTATCTTTCCGGATTGGAGAATCTTCCTTTGTTTGATCCGGATACCAAAGAACTCAATGCACAGTTCCGCGAATCCTACCTCAAATATCTGAAGGACCATCCGGGTTCTTCCAGTAGCCAAACGGTGAAGAAATTCTACGACCTGCTGGCATCTAAAGGATTCAAATACGATGAATCGATCGACACATTTGTATCCGAGATCAATTTCAATCCCATCTCTTCCCCGCAATGAGTCCAAAAGAGGTTCAAAAAGCAAAATTGACGCAGCTTCAGGTCAACAAGTCGACGACCCTGTTGAGTTTCCTGATGGACAAGCTGACTGGCAAAAGCAGGACGACCATCAAATCGCTGCTCAGGAACCGACAGGTCTCCGTGGGTCCGCATGCCATCACACAATTCGACTATCCGTTGGAAGCCGGACAAATGGTGACCATCAACAGTGGCATCGTTCCGGAACAAACCCGCTACCGGGGCATGCGCATTCTGTTTGAAGATCCTTACCTGGTAGTCATTGAAAAAGAGGCCGGGATGCTCTCGATTGCCACCGCAAAGGAGAAAATCCTGACCACCTATTCGATGCTGAGTCACCACGTCAAGAAAGAGGATCCCAACAACCGGATCTTCGTCTTGCACCGTCTGGACAGAGACACCTCCGGGGTCATGGTCTTTGCCAAGAGTGAAGCCATACAAGAGGTGATGCAGAAAGCCTGGCAGGAGGCCATCGTACAACGCAAATACATCGCCATTGTGGAGGGCAACCTATCGACCGACAAGGGTACCGTACATTCCTTCCTCAAAGAGAACAAGATGTTGGTGATGTATTCCACCAAGATACCGGGCGAGGGACAGGAAGCCATCACCCATTACGAAGTGCTGAAAAGGAGTGACGATTTTACATTGGTGAGCGTAGAACTGGAAACCGGTCGCAAGAACCAAATCCGGGTACACATGAAAGATTTGGGCCATCCCATTGCCGGTGATAAAAAATACGGATCCAAAGTCAATCCCCTGCAACGGACCTGCCTGCATGCCAACCTGCTTGCCTTCAAACATCCAGCTACCGGAGAGGAACTCAGTTTTGAAACCCCTCCTCCCAGCCGGTTCCTGTCGCTCTTTCATTGAAGCGGAAGGGAGGGACTACTGATTAGGATCCATCCATCGGCCTTTTGGTCATTCCCTGAACGAAAGCTTGCTCCAGGATTTCCTTCATACCGGAGGTTGAAGCCCAAGTTTGTCACCCGATAGCGATTGAACCTTTAATCATCCAACACATCATGATAGGACCCGACAAAGAGACCCTTTTCCCTTTGGTCAACCACAAAAGACTCTGCTTTCTCAAGAACCTCATCCGGAATCCCAGGATTCAGGTGGGGGATTATACCTATTACGATGATTTCGAAAATGTTGAGAATTTCGAGAAAAACGTGCTGTATCATTTCGATTTTTCGGAGGATCGGCTGATCATCGGGAAATTCTGCATGATAGCTTCCGGGGTAAAATTCATCATGAACGGAGCCAATCATCTGACTCAATCCCTATCCAGCTATCCTTTTGCCATCTTTGGCAACGGATGGGAATCGGCCATGGAAGGGAAGAGCTACCCAAGCAAAGGAGACCTCGTCATTGGCAACGATGTATGGATTGGTTACAATGCTACCCTCATGGCGGGCGTGACCATCGGAGACGGGGCCATCATTGCCGCCAATGCCACGGTGGTCCGCGATGTGAAACCCTATACCGTGGTGGGGGGCAACCCGGCCGCTGAGATCCGTTGCCGCTTCCCTGAAGCCACAATCCAAAAGCTGTTGGAACTGCAGTGGTGGAACTGGGACATCGAAAAGATTACCAGAAATGTACCCTTCCTGACGGGTAACGACCTTGACCAGTTGGTCGATTGAACCCACTCCTCCCCTTTTCGTTTTCACCCATTCCAACCTCCTAAACCGGATTGAAGATCCATTGGGAGGTATCGACACTCAGGGAGATCCCACCCTTGGCCATTTTTCTGTATTTCACATAATCATTCATGGGATGATTAAAATTTTGGACTATTTCCGATGCAATCATTTAAAAATGAGTAAATTTAAGCATCCATTCCAAACCTTTTCCCATGGCCATTCCAACTTCCAGAACCGATCGTGAGGCGGAGATTTTCATCGATGATGCCAAATGCAACGGATGTGGCAAATGTGTGACGGTATGCTCGGACTTCGAATTCGAACTCGTCCATGGCAAATCTCGGATGACTGGTCAGACACACTTTGGCTGCATTGCCTGTGGTCACTGCATGGCCATCTGTCCACAAGGAGCCATTCGGATCACCGGGCGAGAGATGCGACCCGAAGATATCTTTCCACTCAAGGTTCACGCCTCTCAGATCGACTATGAGGCGTTGCTCAGTCTGTTGCAATCCAGGCGTAGCATCAGGGGATACAAGGATGTTCCGGTAACCGAAGAGGAGCTGCAGAAAATTCTGACTGCTGCCCGTACAGCTCCGATGGGCATTCCTCCGTCGGATGTCAACCTCCTGATCTTTGACAACCGGGAGAAAGTAAGACAGTTTACATCCGATTTTTGTCGGCTGCTCGAAAGAAACAAGTGGATCGTTTCCGGATGGTTGCTCGCCCTGATCCGTCCTTTCACTGACAAAAGAACCATCGATTTCTTCAAGAAGTTTATCCGTCCCCTGCTCTTTTTCTACACGGACCAAATGAAGCAGGGGCATGACATCGTCACCTATGATGCCCCCCTTGCCATCTATTTCTACGGATCTCCCTGGTGCGATCCGGCAGACCCCATCATCGCTGCTACCTATGCCATGATCGCAGCCGAGTCACTTGGTCTGGGCACCTGCATGCTGGGGGCGATCCATCCATTCCTGCAATCCGGTGCCGGGGTAAGGCAATTCAGGGAACAATACGGCATCCGATACAAAAGCAGGGAAGGACTGGTGCTGATCATCGGTCATCCAACCATGAAATTCGACAAAGGGATCGAGCGAACCTTTGCCCATGTGGATTATTACAACAAGCCACACCCTTCGGGACACACCTCCTCCTAAAAAGGATCGGACGGCAGAAGGGTGAAGGCTAGCCATTGGGGGTCCACCTGGCTAATTTTTCGGCTTACGGCTGTGGAACCATTTGCCAGACAGCTCAGCCCATGCCAACAGGAGAATCGGGACCCAGACCAAAGCAAAAAGGACCGCCCCCTAAGGAACGGCCCTGCAAAAATTTTCCCCGAAAGGATCAATACCTGCGCTTGCGCTCGAAGCGCTTGAAGTCATCACGCCGTTCTCTTCCCTCGTTTCTTGGGAAAGCATCGCCGCGACGGCCGCCTCTTTGGAACCTTTCGCCTCTGTTTTCATTGTATACCTCCACATCGAAGAAGGTGCCCCTGTAAGACATCCCTCTTGAATTGCGTAGCAGTGCCTTGCCTGCAGCATCCTCGACCTCCACCACGGAATAGCTTCCGAAAAGGTCAATCCTGCCGATTTCCACATTCCTCCGTCCGGTGGCATCCACCACAAAATTGATCACCTCTTTTGGAGAGATTCCTTTGCTGAGTCCCACGTTGAGCCTGAATTTGGTCAGTCCTTCCAGGGTTGGTTGAACCTGCCTGCTTTTTTTGCTGACTTCATGGCTATCCGGGATGTTGAGATCCGGGGTATTGCCGTAATAATCCAGGAATCTGTTGAATTCGAGGGAGACGATCTGTTTGATCAACTCCTCCTTGGAAAAGTGGTTGAACTTTTCAAAGACGGATGGCAGGTAAGGCCCAATCTCCTCTTCGTTGACTGCTACCTCCTGAATTTTATCGGTGAGGTAGAAGAGTTGCTTTTCACAAATCTCTTTGCCAGAAGGAACGGCTTTGCGAAGGAATTTCTTCCCCAGGGTCTTCTCAATTTGACGAATTCGGCCATGCTCCTTCATGTGGATGATGGAGATGGATACACCCGATTTGCCCGCACGGCCTGTTCTTCCGCTTCGATGGGTGTAGTTTTCAAAATCGTCGGGTAGGTTATAATTGACGACATGTGTCAGGTCGTTCACATCGAGTCCCCGTGCCGCCACATCGGTGGCCACCAGGATCTGTACGCCCCGGTTACGGAATTTGTCCATGACAAAATCCCTTTGGGCTTGACTCAGGTCACCATGCAGAGCCTCTGCGCTGTAGTTGTCCTGGATCAGTTGAGCGGCCACTTCACCTGTCTCCTGACGGGTACGGCAAAAGACGATACCATATACCTCCGGGACAAAGTCAAGCACCCTTTTGAGTGCCAGGTAGCGATCCTTGGCGTGGACCATGTGGTAGATGTGCTCCACATTTTCTGCGCCGCTGTTCTTTTTCCCAACTGAAATCTCGAGGGGATTGGTCATGTAATTCTTGGCGATGGAGGCCACCTCGGATGGCATGGTCGCGGAGAAAAGCAGGGTAAATTTCTCCTTGGGTGTCATGGAGAGGATGGCATCCAGGTCTTCCTGGAAACCCATGTTGAGCATTTCGTCGGCTTCATCGAGGACCAGGATGGAAATTTGGGAGAGATCCACCTTGTTTTTGCGGATCATGTCATGCATACGGCCCGGAGTGGCCGTGATGATGTGGGTTCCCCCGCGCAGGGCTTTCACCTGGGCATTCATGTCTGCACCGCCGTACACCGGCGTGATGACGATCTCCGGGAGGAATTGGGAATACTCCTTGATCTCACGGGCAATCTGCACGCACAGTTCGCGTGTCGGACTGAGGATGAGGGCTTGCGGTACCCTGTTGAAGGGTTGAATGGTTTGAAGGATGGGCAATCCGAAGGCAGCAGTCTTGCCTGTACCGGTCTGCGCCAGTCCGACGATATCTTTCGGTTCTTTCAGAAAAACCGGAATAAATTGTTCCTGAATAGGAGAAGGCGTCTCGAAACCCATTGCTTCGATTCCCTTCAGAATCCGGGGATCTAACCCCATTTCATTGAATTGCATCAGTGGCTGTTTAAATACGGCTGCCGATTCTTGCTGGCTTGCCGTGACTTGTAAAATCGATCATTGTATCATCCTTCCCATACAGGTAAGGATCGCAGCTTCAGTTATTTCTGCCTGAAGAAGAGTTGGATGGGAACACCCGTAAAATCGAATGTCTCCCGAATCTTATTCTCCAGGTACCGCTTGTAGGGGTCCTTGATGTATTGAGGCAGGTTGCAGAAGAAGGCAAAACAAGGTGTTTGATACCTCGGCAACTGGGTGACATATTTGATTTTGATAAATTTCCCCTTGTATGCTGGCGGCGGAAAGGCCTCGAGAGCTTCGGCCAGCATTTCGTTGAGTTTGGCGGTAGAGACATGTTTGGTCTTGTTTTCATAGACCCGCATGGCCTCTTCCAGGATTTTCAGCACCCGTTGTTTGGTGACTGCAGAAGTAAAGACGATTGGCACATCGGTTACGGGAGCCAGTCGGCTCAGGATCTCGGTCTCGAAATGTTTCATGGTCTTGTTGTCCTTCTCGATCAGGTCCCATTTGTTGACAACGACCACGACCCCTTTCTTGTTCCGGTGAATGAGGTGAAAAATGGAGACATCCTGTGCCTCAATGCCTCTGGTGGCATCCAGCATCAGGATACAAACATCGGCGCTCTCGATGGTACGAACGGATCGCATGACCGAATAGAACTCGACATCCTCCTTTTCTTTGGCTTTCTTACGCAAGCCGGCGGTATCGATCAAGGTGAAATCGTACCCGAACTTGTTGTAGCGCTGGGCGATCGCATCCCTTGTGGTTCCGGCCACCTCGGTTACGATGTGACGCTCCTCCCCGACCAGTGTGTTGATGGTCGAAGATTTCCCAACGTTGGGTCGACCGACGATGGCAAAGACTGGGACATGGGCCTCTTCTACCTCCTCAACCGGTTCCGGAAAATTGCTCACCACCTGATCGAGCAGGTCGCCTGTTCCCGATCCGTTGATGGAAGAGATGCAGTAGAGGTTGTCGATCCCCATGGAATAAAATTCATTGGCATCGAGGGCCCGCTTGTGGTTGTCCACCTTGTTGACCACCGTGATGTAGGGCTTCTTGCTTTTACGCAGCAGGGAATTGACTTCGAGGTCGAGATCGGTCACACCCATCTCCACATCGACGACAAAAAGGATCAGGTCGGCCTCATCGATGGCCAGATTGACCTGGCGGCGGATCTCTCCTTCGAAGATGTCTTCCGAACCGGAGACATATCCGCCTGTATCGATGACGGAGAACTCTTTGCCGTTCCAAACGGATTTTCCATAATTGCGGTCGCGGGTTACTCCCGGTTCATCGTCCACAATGGCTACCCTTGACTCAGTAAGCCTGTTGAAAAGCGTGGACTTCCCTACGTTCGGGCGTCCGACGATCGCTATGATGTTGCTCATGAATGTGAAACCTTATTGTTGTTCGTATCCAAAATTTCGAAGGAGGTTCTCCTTGTCCCTCCATTCTTTCGTGACTTTGACGAAAATTTCCAAAAAAACCTGTTTGCCAAAAAACTCCTCCATATCGGCCCTTGCAGAAGATCCCACTTTCTTCAGTGATTTTCCGGCACGACCGATGATGATACCCTTTTGTGTCTCCCTTGCCACATGAATGACGGCTCCAATGCGAAGCATCCGCTCCTCCTCCTTGAAATATTCTACTTCAACTTCAACAGAGTAAGGAATCTCCTTTTCGTAAAAGAGCAATACCTTTTCACGAATGATCTCCTGTGCAAAAAACCGTTCGTTGCGATCCGTCAGTTCATCCTTGGGAAAGTAAGCAGGTCCCTCCGGTAAATTGGCGAGAATCCTGGCAAAAACATAATCCAGATGGAATTTTTCCTTGGCAGATATGGGGATGATTTCGGCCTGGGGAACCAAAACCTTCCACTGCTCTATCAAAGCCATCACTTTGGGTTGATCCGACAAATCAATTTTATTCAGCAGAATCAGGACCGGGACTTCCGCTCTTTTCAACTTCTCCAGATAATCTTCATTCTTCTCCATGGTCTCTGCCACATCCGTCACATAAAGCAGGACATCAGCGTCGATCAGTGCCGTATCCACTGATTTGAGCATGGCCTCCTGCAGCTTGTAAGCGGGTTTCAGAATACCTGGGGTATCCGAATAGACAATCTGAAAATCTTCACCATTGACAATTCCTTTGATGCGGTGGCGGGTGGTTTGCATCTTCGAGGTAATGATCGAGAGCTTTTCCCCAACCATGGCATTCATCAGGGTTGATTTACCGACGTTTGGATTGCCAATGATGTTTACAAAACCTGATTTATGTCCCATTCCTGCAGCTGATTGTCTGAAAATCTGCGCAAAGGTAACATTTTTTGGGGAATTCAAGCCAATCCGCTTATCCGCGTGAAGATTCGGTGCATAACAACGGCCTGATCCGGCCCCATCCCAGCCTCATTTCAGGGCCGGCTTCTCTTGGATTTGATCTCCAGGGTCTCCAGGTACAGCTCTTCCACCTTCTTCCGGGCCCAAGGGGTTCGCCTGAGAAAGGTAAGACTGGATTTAATGGAAGGGTCGTTGGCAAAGCAGTTGATCCGAATCAGATAGGCCATCTGTGGCCACCCATAGAAATCAACCAGTTCGTTCAGGATTGTCTCCAGCGTCTTGCCATGAAGTGGATTGTTTCGTTGGGTGGGATCCTTCTTGATAATCGTTGCCATCGCTGAATTGAATTTGCAAGGTACTAAGGCGACCTTCCGATCCGCCTTTAAAAATAGAAATTTTTAAGGTACAACGGACTCCGGTTCCCTGGTGCCGGAGGCGACAAGCATCGAGACGGATGTGTAACCTACCACTCCGAATACGAGCCATTTGATCATCTGCAACGGCATGGTCTTCACCACATAGGCAGCCAGTAAGACACCCACCATGCCGGAAAAGGAAAGGGCCAGCGCAACCCTTTTGTCATATCTGGCCTCCCGGATGAAGCGAGAGGCTCCTGCAGCCATCAGCATGGCGGTGGCGGTCATCATGATCGGGAAGGCCGTGCGTGGGTCCATCCCGAAGGCAAAGACCATGGCCATGCAGGGAGCATAAAAGCCAATGCCGATGGTTTGAAGGGCTCCAAAAAGCAGAGACATCAGTAGTGCCACAGCCAGCTTCCATCCCTGCAGGCCCGTTGACTCACCACCCAGGGGGAGTAGATGCAACAGTCCGGCCAGGATGAAGAGTGCCACCAACATCATGCCAAGTCCCATCCAAAACCGAAGGCTCTTGCGCGACAGTTTCACCACGATGCCGGCACCCAGAAGGGCACCCATGGGAGCTGCCACCGAAAGAGAGATCAAGGTCAGCGGCTCGACCGGAACGGCTTTCATGAAAAGGAAGGCTTGCAACACGGTTGCAAAGGTATTGCCCACATTCAACGTACCGGGAATCATCCGGTCATCCGTGAGTCGAAAGAAACGGATGAGCGCCGTCTGTGGGGCAAAACTGCCCACACCCAGGGTGTCGAGAAAATTGGTGACAAAACCGGTCCCCAGCAATACCGGCCATTGGGACGTTTGCGAACCGGCAGGGGTTTTCAAGGCATCCCTAAGGTAGTAGCTGCCGAATAATCCGGTCATCAGTCCAAGTACTATTTTTAGCAGCAGTACCATAGGGATGCTTTCCCGTTCAAAGTTCGATCGTACCGGGTAGGTTGATGCCCTGAATCTTTACCACGGGTTGATCCTGTCCCAAGGCACCCAGCGGATAGCGAATCACAATCTGCTTCGATTCACCGGGCAACAAGGAGAGATAATTGTCTGTGAGATACTGCGGAAGGATCGGATCTCCGGAGCTCTTTTTTGTCAGGACTACCTCGCTAAAGAAGGAGATGGTTTTGGCTGGGTTGCGGAGCATCAGGGTGATCACTCCTTCCTTGCCATCGGTAGCCTCCACTTTGCTGACCTCCGGTTTCACGGCCGGGAGGTTCAGCAGTTTGCTAAAATCTGCATACTCCTTTTGTGGGGTGTAATACCAGAGGGTCTTGGGCCAATCCATCTTGTCACCTTTGGAAGAGAGCCAGTAAAAGTTATCCGCCACAATCTCTCCGGCCGGATTCTTCAGTTTGAGGTCCAGGAACCAAACCTCCTTGTCTCCCTTCAACTCCGGCAGTTCGCTGATCTGAACCGATTTGTTTTCCGGGATCCGCAACGGCACCTTGTCGGCAAAGAAGATCTCCGATTTGCTGTTGAGCAGCATCACCTCAGCGGTAAAATTCTCCATCTCACCCCGGGCATCATTGCTGACATAGATCTTGTGATCCTGGTAGTTGTATATCAGGTTCTGGGGGGCACAGGCCTTTTTCGTGCCATAGAGTGCTCCCGTCGGCATCAGGGTATAATCGTACAATTGCCAGTAGAATTCGGGCCATGGGGAGTTCAGCATCCATTGCACCACCCCTGTCGCAACGGGTTTGTTGACGACAAAGGATTCAAACATCGGACGGATCGCCTCATAGTTTACCAACTGTGCCCTGAGGGCAAGTTCCTCCAGGTTGCGGGGTTCTCCGTAACGCTTGTTCATGGCGTTCAGGTAGACCTTGACACTTCCAAAATCCTTCCTGCCGGAATGCCAATCCCAATGGTCATTTAAGGGTGGCCAATATTTCTCTTGCGGCATCATCTGTTTGATGCACCAGACGGGTGGTATCTGCGGACCAGGGCCAGTTTCGGAATTGAAACCAAAGGCCCCCCCGAATTTTTTATCTTCGTACCAATAGATGGGCGGAACATATTCGTAGGGACCATTCATTTTCATTCCTGAGGGTCCGCTGATGGTGCTGGTAAATTTTCCCGATGAGATGAGCAAAGGCCTGGAAGGATCGTACTTTTTCAATACCTCATTGTATTTAGCCTCTAATCCGGTTTTTGGATAGGCATCACTGCCGGTTGCCCAGGTAACGATGGAGGGATGGTTACGCAACCAGAGGACCTGATCTTTCAGGTATCCGGCCAGCAAATCCTCCTCTTTGGGTGTGATTCGAACCCCATTGAGTTCGACCCCGGCATTGATCGGAAGGTTGGCGGCATTGGGATCCACCTTCATCTCCAAACCCAGGTAGTCGGGCCATTCCCACTGGCAGCTCCATCCCACCAACATGAGGATGCCATTTTCGTCACAGAGGTCATAGATGTGGTGGTTGTTGCCCCACATACCCTCAAAGCGGACGGAGTTCATGTTCATCTCCTTCACCATGCGGATCTGTGCCGCATCCTTCTCCGGCATGTAGCGCAGGAAAAGATCATCGACCCAGCCACCGCTTTTGATCAGTACTTCTCGGCCATTGACCTTGTATCCGCGTACGGTATCTTTGGTGAGATAGGTTTCGATCTTGCGGATACCAAACCTTGTCGACTGCTGATCTGCCAGGAAACGTCCGTCCTTCAACTCCAATGTCAGGTTGTAGAGTTCAGGCTTGCCCAAACCGTTGGGCCACCACAGTCGTGGATGATCCATCTTCAAATCGAAGACGACCGGTTTGGTCTCCCCAGCCTTGACCGGAAAATCCGAAGCAAAGGAGATGTTCTCTATCTTTCCGCTCACCTTCACCTGCCGATCAGAATTTCCGTGGTTGGTCACTTCAGCAGAGACCTGAATGACGGCATGATCCAGCGTGACCACATCGACATCCGGAAGAACAAAGAGTTTGTCAAGTGTCAGCAATCCGGTCCTTTTGATCCGGACATCACGGAACAGCCCCATGTATTTATCCGGAGGAGTTGGCGCCCAATCGACGAAACCCATATAAAAATCTCTGGTCTTGGGTGGAAACACTTCAATGGCCAGGTTGTTTTTCCCGGCAACAGCTGCTGCAGAAATATTCAAATCAAACGTATGAAAGGCTCCGTAAAGGCTGTCTTGCGAGGCCACCTGCTGGCCGTTGAGCCAGATATTGGCCCTGTAGTTGATGCCGTCCAGTTGCAGGCGCACGAACTCATTCGCGGGATCAAAGCCATTCAGATCAAAAGAGGTGCAGAACCACCAGGGTGACTTGAAATCATCCTGCGGTATCTTCTCCAGGTTTTTCCCGAAAAAGGGATCTTTGATGACACCCGCCTCAACGAGGGCTCCCATCACCGTCGTGGGTACCTTTGTTTTTACCCAGCCGGAGGGATCCAGTGCCATTGTGCTGGATAACTCCTTCCCAGTTAGGGAGGTTTTCAGGGAAGATTGAATCTGCCACCCCTCCGAAAGCAGTTTGTCCTCTACTTTTGCGGGTTTGCGACAGGAGACAGAGGTCAGCAACAAAGCAGAAAATAAAAAAACCAACAGAAACAAGGATTGGTTCTTTCTGTTCGTAAAGTTCATAGTATTAGTGATTTTGCGATGTAATGGCATCAAAGGTAAGGAATATAGGGAAATTTACCTCAAGGAATGCCTCTCCTTGCCAAGAAAATCGACATTCTTCTCCACACCTTCCTAACCTCGTTTCCAGGAGGAACATCCGCCCAAACTACGGACGATCAATTTATTTAGATTCATTCCAAACAAATTGATTGCCGATTGTGCTCAAAAGAAACTTCTGGTAAAATATTATTTTTGAGAGACGAATCAATCACTACTCCGCCCGTGCGGAACCAACTTGTATCCTGTCATCAGGAGCACAACACCAAACGTTATATGAACAATCATTCCGGTCAGTTTTACATCGGTCTCGACATTGGCGGGACCAAATGTGCCGTCGTCATTGGCGACGATCAGTTTGTGATTCATCGAAAGATTTTTTTTGAAACCCGTGTAGAGCGCGGATGGGAGAAGATTCTGGATGAATTCAAATCACACATCGACACCTTGCTTCTGGAGTTCCCGAAAGAAAACCTGAAACGGATTGGTATCAGTTGCGGGGGTCCGCTGGATTCCGTGAAGGGGGTCATTTATTCTCCTCCCAACCTGCCCGGATGGGACAATGTCCCGATCGTGGAGATTTTTTCCGCTGCGTATGGTGTCCCCGCTGCCATCCAAAACGACGCCAATGCCTGTGCTTTGGCCGAATGGCTGATGGGTGCCGGGAAGGGAACCCGCAACATGATCTTCCTCACCTTCGGAACCGGAATGGGTTCGGGTTTGATCCTGAATGGCCAACTCTATGCCGGCACCAATGATCTGGGAGGAGAAGTTGGTCACATGCGGCTTGCCCAAGATGGACCGGTAGGATTCGGCAAAACCGGATCATTTGAGGGATTCTGTTCCGGAGGAGGCATCGCGCAACTGGCACGTACCCACGTATTGCGAGAGCTCTCGGCGGGTGTTAAGGTTGCCTTTTGTGCAGAGCCGGCGATGGCAGATAAACTGGATGCCAAAACGGTATTCATTGCGGCGCAACAAGGTGACCCAACTGCGTTGGAGATCGTTCGGATCTCAGCCGAATATCTCGGGCGTGGACTGGCCATTCTGGTGGATGTGCTCAATCCGCAATGCATTGTCATTGGCAGCATCTTTGCTCGGAATGAGCAATTGTTCCGGCCCCACATCGAGCGCATCCTGGGCCAGGAGGCCATTCCGCTATCGATGGAGGTATGCCGGATTGTTCCTGCTGCGCTTGGCGATACCATCGGCGATTATGCTGCCTTATGTGTCGCAATCTATGAAAACAAGTTTTAATCGAAACCATGGAGAAAACAGCACTGATAGACAACCTGACCGAACGGTATCCTGTACTGGAACCTTTGAAAGCGGCCATTACCGAAGCCTGTGACAAGCTGATCCGTTGTTATGAATCGGGCGGCAAATTGCTGGTATGCGGCAATGGCGGCAGTTGTTCCGACTCGGATCACATCGTTGGCGAACTGATGAAGAGTTTTGAACTGAAACGCCCGGTCTCTTCTGATTTGCAGACAAAGCTGCAGGAGCTATCCCCCGACAGGGGAAGGTACCTGGCACAAAACCTGCAACAGGGGTTGCCGGCCATTTCGCTCACGACCCATTCTGCCCTGATAACGGCAGTTGCCAACGACATTCATGCCGACATCATCTTCGCGCAACAGGTGGTCGGCTATGGCAAACCGGGCGATGTTCTGCTGGGCATCTCCAGTTCCGGCAATTCCCGGAATGTGGTGGATGCCTGTCTGGTTGCCAAGGCCATGGGACTGGAAGTGATCGGTCTGACAGGTGAAACAGGGGGAAAGATGAAGGAGTTGTGCGATACCCTCATCAACGTTCCCGGAAGGCGCACTGCCTTTGTTCAAGAGTTGCATCTGCCAGTCTATCATCTCCTTTGCCTGGTGATCGAACATCATTTCTTCGGAAAACACTGAAAATTTTTACATTACCAATCTTTCTAAAAACTTTACTGTATGAACAACGCTAACAAAGGGCTCATGAAACTCCTTCCGGTGTTTCTTTCCTTCATCGTCATGGGTTTCATTGACATCATCGGTGTGGCAACCGGTTACATCAAACAGGATTTCGGACTGACGGACTTCATCTCACAATTTTTGCCGATGATGGTGCTGCTTTGGTTCTTTGTCCTCTCCGTTCCCATTGGCGTCTTGCAGGACAAATACGGCAAACGGAACATGCTCAACATCGGTATGGTGATTCAAGCCATTGGATTGGGACTTCCCTTTGTATATTATTCATTCCCGATCATGCTGGCTGCCTTCATCTTGTTGGGCATCGGCAACACAGTCATTCAGGTCTCCTCCAATCCGCTTCTGCAGGATGTTGCCCCGGACGACAAGTTGGCCAGCTACATGAGTACATCCCAGTTTGTTAAGGCCATCATCTCCTTTTCAGGACCGATCATTGCCTCCTTCATGGCTACACGCATGGGTAACTGGAAACTGGTATTTGCCGTCTATGGGATCACCTCCCTGCTCGCTGCACTCTGGCTCTCGATGACTCCCATCGTGGAGTCGAAAGCCGACCGTAAACCCGCCTCCTTCGCCTCTTGTTTCGGACTGCTGAAACACCGCTTTGTGGCCTTCATGGCCCTCTCCATCTTCTTGATCGTAGGTGCAGAAGTGGCTGTCAACACCAACATTGCCAATGTCCTGATCGCCAAATATGGACTCACGCTCGACAAAGCAGTCTATGGCATCAGTTGGTTCTTTGCCGGCGAGACCATTTCCCGGTTTTTGGGAGCCATCATCCTCAACTGGATTAAGCCGCGGGTATTCCTGCTGTTAACCACCCTCGTAGCCCTTGCCGGTATTGTGGGTGTATTTTTGGCTCCGACCGACACGATCGCCTTTGTATCCATTCTTGTGATTGGATTGGGTGCCGGAAACATGTTCCCGCTGATCTTCACAATGGCATTGGCCAAAATGCCTGACCGTGCCAACGAAATCTCCGGTTTGCTGATCATGGCAGTATCGGGTGGTGCCTTCATCCCGCTCGTCATGGGATATGTAAGCACGTTGCTCGGACCCTTGGTAAGTATCGCTGTGGTTGGCGTCTGTATGCTTTACATCCTGGGGGTCTCTTTCTACGTCAGGAAAAACGGCTAAGCAGCCTTTCAATCGGCAGAACCATGGCAAAACGGATCGCTGGACTGATGCTGCTCCTGCTCCTGGCAACCATTGGAACAGAGGCTAAAGAAAAAGGCAAGACGCACGAACGAATGCCGGTACTGGCTTGGTACAGCATTCCGCCAAATGAGACCACCTTTGAACGATATCAGGAAATGAGAGAGATGGGCATTACCCACTCTCTCACCTTCTTTCCTTCCCTCGAAAGCTTAAAAAAAGCGTTGGATGTAGCCCAGCAAGCTGGAATAAAGCTGATTGTCAATTGCCATGAATTAAGAACGGATCCTGAAAAAGTAGCAGGAGCGCTGAAAAATCATCCGGCCATCGCCGGTTATCATCTCATGGATGAACCGGGAATTTCGCTCTATCCAGAACTTGGTGACTGGGCCCGGAGAATTCGATCGGTCGACTCCACTCATTTTTGCTATGTCAACCTATTTCCCAACTTTGCTGATTCTGTGACCCAGTTGGGAACCTCCGATTACCGGAGGTATGTCAGCGAATGCGCCAGGCAGATCCCGCTGGACTTTCTCTCGTTCGACTTTTATCCGGTCATGAAGGATCGGCTCAGCAAGAGCTGGTATCAAAATCTGGAACAATTTGCCGGAGAGTCAAAAAAAGCAGGCAAGCCTTTTTGGGCATTTGCCTTGACCACCAATTACGACAATGACCACCTCACGCCGCAGACCCTTGCAGCCATGCGTTTGCAGGTGTACAGCGACCTGGCCTATGGAGCCCAGGGCATTGAGTTCTTTACTTACTGGTCGGCCACCTCGACAGAGAATCCCTCTTCGGAGGACCAACGCGGTGCACCGATCACCGCTGCCGGAAAAAGAAGTGTCGTCTATGACCGGGCCAGGCAGATGGGTGAAGAGATTCGCAATTTGTCTGATTTCTTCGTTGGGGCAAAGATGGTTTGGGTGCGACATGCCGGAAAAGGGATGATTCCCACCGGGACGGTCCGCCTCAGCAAACTCCCGGAAAAGGTCAAAGTATTGGATAGCGGAGGTGCTCCGATCCTCGTCTCATTGCTGGAGAAAGGAGACAATGAAATCCTGATGGTGGTCAACAAGGATTTTCTCAACAGCATCAACCTCACTTTTTATGGGGATGAATCGGTCAGAAAAATTTTAAAAGATGGCTCCACAGTTCCGGCCAGTGCCTACGAATCCACACTGGAACTCGAACCGGGAGATGCAGCCCTTTATCTCATGCCGAAGGTACTGCCTTCGAAATGAATGATTGTTCCAACATACCAACTACGAACCCATGAGAAGATTTCTCTTGTTGTTCCTGCTATGGATCCAAGGGTTGACTCCGATCCACGCGCAGGAAAAGATTGTATCCGACCATCCACTTCCGATCATGGCCTGGTCAGGTTTCCCTGCCGGTGAAAGCACGCCAGACCGGTTCAGGGAGATGAAGGAGATGGGTATCAACATCAACCTGACGGTCTATCCGGATGCGGGAGCCATGCAAAATGCCCTGGATCTGGCGCAAGCAATCGGGATGAAAATGGTCACTTCCTGTCCGGAACTTAAAACGAATCCGGCCACAACGGTCGGTCAATTCATGAACCATCCGGCCCTGGCAGGCTATTTTCTCCGGGACGAACCCATACGCAAGGATTTTGAAGCATTGGGAAGCTGGGCAAGGGAGATTGAATCCCTCGACAACCGGCACTTTTGTTTTGTCAACCTGATATCCGCCATTCATCCCACACAGACGGCCGCCCTGGGAACCTCCTCCTACGCAACGTATGTTTCCCTCTTTGCCAAAGAGGTCACCTCCCGCCTGCTTTCGTTCGACTTTTATCCCATTCTGTCGGAAGGCATCCACGAAAATTGGTATCAGGGATTGGAGATCTTTTCCGAAGAAGCAAAAAAATTGCAGGCTCCGTTTTGGGCCTTTGCCCTGGCAAGTTCCTACAATGACTTGCATCCCACGCCAACATTGCCGGCCCTGCGGTTGCAGCTCTTCAGCAATCTGGCATACGGTGCCCAGGGACTGGAATATTGGTCCTATTGGATGTCGGATGGATTGCGTAATGCTCCCATCAATCAGGAGGGAAAGCGAACCCCGGTCTACGATCTGATCAAACAGGTCAACCGGGAGATTCAGGAGGTTGCAGGCGTTTTCGTCGGATCGAAGGTCATCTCTGTGAACCACACCGGTCTCGTCATTCCGAAGGGCACAACGCGCCTGACCAAACTACCCTGGGCCATCAGCACCTTTGAAACAGAGGGTCAGGGTGCATTGGTCTCCCAACTGGAACAAGGGGATAAGCACTTTTTTGTGATTGTAAACCGCGACTTGAACCAACCCATGACCTTCGTGATCGATGGCAACGACTCCCTCAGAAGAATTCTGAAGGATGGCACCATCGTACGAGCCGACGCTTACGCCCATTCCATGGAAATCGCACCAGGTGATATGGCCATCTTCATGTTCCCGACAAAAAAATAAGCTCACGATGAAAAACCATCTGTTGATCCTGCTTCTCGTCCTGCTTTGGATGGGAAGTGCCGCCGCACAAAATAAGTCAAAGAGCAAATTGACCTTCCCGGTGATGTCATGGGGAGCCATTTCCCAGTCGGAAATTTCGGTGGATAGCTATCGCAAACTCAGCGAAGTGGGCGTAAACATCGACATCGCATTCTTTCAACATGCCGACTCTATCGCCAAAGCGCTGGACGCGGCAGCGAAAGCGGGCGTCCGGTTGATGATCAGTTGTCCGGAGCTTAAGAGCCAACCCGAAAGGATTGCCGAAAGATTCAGAAATCATCCCGCACTGGAGGGTTACTTTCTGGGAGACGAACCCTCCCAATCAACTTTCCGGACATTGGCCGACTGGGCGAAGGCATTGAAGGCCAAAGACAACAAACATTATGCCTTCGTCAACCTTTATCCGGACATCAACTCCAACAAATCAAAATTTGGAACGGCCAGCTACCGGGAATATGTCGAGGCGTTCGATCAGATCTTTCCGGCACCCTACCTCTCCTTTGACTTCTATCCCGTCGTCGACGGAGCGCTTCATCCCCGATGGTTTGAGAATCTAGCGTTTTATGCGGACAAATACAAGTCGGCCGGTCGTCCCTTCTGGGCCTTTGCCTTGACCACCTCCTACCTGGCCTATTCGGAAGACACTCCCCAGCCCACCCTTGATGACTTTTACCAACTTTACAAGAGCTATCGTCCAGAAAAGACTTTTGTTCATGGGATACCAACGCTCGGAGAGCTGCGTCTACAGGTCTATGCCAATCTCGCTTATGGAGCCCAGGGCATCGAATACTGGAGCTTTCGCGGATATGGTTCACCGCTCGATGCGGAAGGGCGGCGGACCATTGTCTTCGATCGGGTCCAGAAGGTCAGCAGGGAGATTCAGTCCCTCGCGGGAATCTTCCTGGGAGCCACTGTCCACTCAGTCGCACACACGGGGACAGAGATACCGAACGGAACGAAACGTTTGACTCATCTTCCCGAGCCTATCCGTCTGCTTGAAACAGGCGGACGAGGAGCCATCGTATCCCAGCTCGAGCATGGGGACAACCGGTACCTGGTGGTAGTCAACCGCGATTTTGCCAACCCGATGAAGCTGATCATCAAAACCGATGCAACGGTGAAAAAGGTGCTCAAGGACGGATCGCTGGTCCCGGCAATGGAATATGCCGATGCAACCGAGATAGAACCGGGCGATGTAGCCATCTACCAATACCCCGCAGAGAAAAAATAACCATCCAAGTCAACTCCAAATTCAGGAAACATGCATCACAAAAACGATTACACACTTTCCAAACGACTGCTGCTGCTTTTCCTCATCGGTTTGGCAGCCTCCGGATTCGTAAAAATGAGTTATTCGGACTATGTCAATCCCATGCTGGGCACTGCTGAGCACGGGCATACCTTCCCTGGGGCCGCTCTTCCGGGCGGAATGGTGCAACTGGGACCCGACACCGACATCAAAGGGTGGGACTGGTGTTCAGGATACCACTACAGCGACAGTTCCATCATGGGATTTAGCCATCTTCACCGCAGCGGAATGGGCGCCGGCGACTGGGGAGACATCCTGCTGATGCCCACCACCGGAAAGCTGAAAACGGAACCGGGAAGAAAAGAGGTACCAGGAGAGGGATACCGATCCGCTTTTTCACATCAGGAAGAATTGGCTTCACCTGGTTATTATGGGGTCACACTCAAGGATTACGACATCAAGGCACAACTGACTGTTACGACACGGGCTGGCTTTCATGCCTACCAGTTTCCAAAGTCTGAGGCTGCCCATATCCTGATAGATCTGTCACACGGCATCGGCGACAAGTGCACGGATGCCGGCATCCGGATCCTGAGTGACACCGAGATGGAAGGGTTTCGCGCTTCCAAAGGATTTGTCAAAGATCAGAAGGTCTATTTCCATGCACGGTTCAGCAAGCCTTTTCACGCTTCCGGCACCTGGAATCAATCGGCAGTTCATGCCGGATCGAAA
Organism: Marinilabiliales bacterium; assembly: GCA_021286825.1. Taxonomy (GTDB): domain Bacteria; phylum Bacteroidota; class Bacteroidia; order Bacteroidales; family Prolixibacteraceae; genus CAINVV01. Next base: position 24,246 of record JAJTBP010000007.1, read on the forward strand.
GAGGAGAACGGTACGCAGGTGGGAGCTTTCGCCGATTACCTGACCGCTGACCATGAGACCATCTACGTCAAAGTGGGAATCTCCTATACCAGCACGCAAGAGGCGCGCCTGAACCTGGAAAAAGAGATCCCGGACTGGAACTTTGACCGGGTGAGCGCGGCAGCAAAAAAACAATGGGACAACGCTTTGGGTAAAATTGCCGTCAGTTTTGACAAGCAAACCGATGCCAGCTACTCCAAACAAAAACTGACCACCTTCTATACGGCACTCTACCACTCCCTTTTGTTTCCGGCGACCTTTAGCGACGCCGACGGCCATTACACCGGCCTGGACTACAAGGAACATGTGGCCGCCGGATTCCGCTACCGCAGCGACTTCTCCCTGTGGGACACCTTCAGGGCAGAGATGCCCCTGTTGACCCTGATCGAGCCCGAAAGGAGCAATGATGCCGTCAACACCATGGTGGCTCAGTATGAACAGGGTGGGTGGATGCCAACCCCTCAGCAATTCGGGAACAGCTATACCAACGACATGATCGGTGACCATCCTGTAGATGCCATCCTGGATGCCTACCAAAAGGGAATCCGGAACTACGACATCGAAAAAGCCTATGAGGGCATTCGGAAGAACGCCATGGAGGTTCCACCGTCTGATCATCGCTCCAGGGGAAGAACCGGCCTCGATCCCTATAAAAAATATGGCTATGTTCCCTACGACCTGTTCAGGGAGTCGGTCTCCAGAACACTCGAATATGCCTACAACGACTGGTGTGTGGCCCAACTGGCCAAAGCCCTTGGCAAGACCGAGGATTACAACCTTTTCATCACCAGGGCCGAAAACTACAAGCATGTGATCGATACTCAGACCGGGTTTGCCCGGCCCAAAAACAGCGATGGAAAATGGCTGTCGCCCTTCGATCCCACCTTTGTTGGCAGTGGCAAGGAGAGGCACTATACGGAAGCCAATGCCTGGCAGTATACCTGGTTTGTGCCCCATGACGTGCAAGGACTGATTCAACTGGAGGGCGGAAGGCAACGGTTTGTTGAACGGCTTGACTCCCTCTTTTCCGTCAGTTCCGAAATACACAATGGGGTGTCCGATATCACCGGACTGATCGGACAATATGCCCACGGCAATGAACCGGGCCATCATACGGTCTACCTATTCAACTATGCCGGTGCACCCTGGAAGACACAGGCGATGGTGCGCAGGGTGATGGATGAATTGTACAGCGATGGAGTTGCCGGCTTGTGCGGCAACGAAGACATGGGCCAGATGTCTGCCTGGTATGTCCTGAGCTCCATGGGTTTTTATCCGGTTGCTCCGGGTCAAAACGTCTACGTCATCGGGAGTCCGGAATTCAGCAAAATCACCCTTCATCTGGACAAGGCCTATTACCCGGGAGTTGATTTTGTTATCGAAGCCCGAAACAATTCACACGAAAACAAATACATCCAATCCGCCACCCTAAATGGCCAACCGTTGCATAAGCCCTGGTTTGACCATGAAGCGATCCGCCGTGGCGGAAAACTGGTCCTTCAGATGGGACCCGAACCCAACAAGTCGTGGGGCCAGGAGCCATCCGATGCACCCCCATCCCTATCGTCCCATTAAATTCGGAGCCATGGCTGCAACATCTGCCGGACACGTTGCTAAATTGCTATTTTTGTAAAACAGCAGCCGGTGAAGAACCGACTGGTCTGGCATTCCATCAACTATTCAAACACACTATTAAACAATCGATCATGATGCAAAAGAAGGAGTTACAAAAGATACTGGCAGACATCAGCACAGTCAGGATCGCAGTCTTGGGAGATTTCTGCTGTGACGCTTATTGGTTCATCGACGAAGCAATGAGTGAGATTTCGGTCGAAACCAACCAAGCCACACGTCCTGTGCGGACACAACGTTATTCTTTGGGTGGCGCAGGCAACGTAACCAACAACCTGGCGGCACTGGGCGTGAAAGAGATCAAGGCATTTGGCGTGATCGGAACCGACCCCTTTGGCGCCGAGATGAAAAAGATCATGACCGCCACGGGTATCGATTCAAGCAATTTGTTGGTTCAGGAAGAAGCGTGGTATACCCATACTTATGCCAAACCTTATATCGACGGATCGGAACTCAACAGGGTCGACTTTGGCAATTACAATGTCCTGTCACAAGCCACTGCCGATCGCCTCATTGAAAACCTGATCCGCGAAGTGCCCAAGGTGGACCTGGTGATCATCAACCAGCAGGTCCCATCCGGTATCCATACCGATTATTTCAAGAAACGGCTCGTTGAAGTGGTTCGTCAATTCCCGGATAAGCTCTTCATTGTCGACAGCAGAAGCTTCAACGATTTTTACGATGGAACCATCCGGAAGATGAACGATACCGAAGCTGCCAGACTCTGTGGCCTCAACAAAAAACCGGACGAGGTAGTCTATTACGGAGAGGTGGTAAACGCTGCCAGAACCCTCTTCGCCCGATTTGGCAAACCCCTCTTCATCACGCGTGGCAGCCGTGGTTCCCTGACCATCGACGCATCAGGAATCTCCGAGATGCCTGGCTTGATGATCACCTCCAAGGTCGATACAGTGGGTGCTGGCGATAGCTATCTGTCGGGTGCCGCATCTGCCCTCGCAGCAGGATATCCGATGCAGACTGCAGCTGAACTGGGTGCATTGGTGGCCGGTGTCACCGTGCAGAAGCTCTACCAGTGTGGAACCGCCACGCCGGAAGAGGTACTGCACATCGGTGAAAATATCGATTTCATCTATCAGCATGAATTGGCCGAAGAGATCCGGAATGCCAAATACCTCGGTGAGAGTGAGATTGAGATTGTCGACCAGCAATTGTTGAAAAAGGACATCTTCCCCCGTTACGCCATCTTCGACCACGACGGAACCATTTCAACCCTGCGGGAAGGATGGGAAGGCATCATGAACCCCATGATGATCAAGGCGATTCTAGGCAAACATTACCAGGATGCCGATGATGCCCTCTTCAAGACGGTGGAAGCGCGCGTAGCCGATTTCATCGACAAGACGACCGGCATTCAAACCCTCGTTCAAATGCAGGGATTGGTGGAGCTGGTGAAAGAGTTCGGATGCGTTCCGGAGCACGAGATCCTGGACATCTTTGGCTACAAGAAAATCTACAACGACGAATTGCTGCAGATGGTCCGCGAACGTGAACGCAAGCTGCAGATGCGGGAACTTTCACTCGATGACTTCACCATCAAAAATGCCGTTCCGTTTCTGACCCGGCTTTACCAGGCAGGTGTAAAACTTTACCTGGCCAGTGGAACGGACGAAGAAGATGTGAAGAACGAAGCCAAAGCCCTTGGTTACGACTGGCTTTTTGAAGGAAGGATTTACGGAGCCGTGGGCGATGTCAACAAAGAGGCCAAGAAGATCGTCCTCGACAAGATCTTGGACTCCATCGGCACCACTGAATCAGGCCAGATCATCACCTTCGGCGATGGACCTGTTGAAATTCGGGAGACCCATAAGCGGAATGGCATCACGGTCGGTCTTGCCAGCAACGAGCAACGCAGATACGGTCTGAATGCACACAAAAGGACGAGGTTGATCAAGGCCGGAGCTGACCTCATCATCTCCGACTTCTCTCAGATGGACCAGCTACTGGAATTGATCGGGATACGGTAAATCCTATCAAATAAGATCACATGAAAGGTCGGATCATCCAAATGGTCCGGCCTTTTTTTGCTCCAAAGATGTGTGCATGCCAACACAAGGAATTCACCGACAACCCTTTGTTCACCTTTCCTTCGCTTTTTCCATCGGCAACCGAAATGTCCACGATTCATGAAAAGATTTGGTAAATTCATCGGCTCCAAAAAACAGAGACCCGCAATACAACGCCCATGAGATCACTTCTTCTTTTCCTGTTGCTCCTTCCGGCAGCTTTTGCATGCGCTCAGGATGCAAAACCGGTAAAAAACTCAGGCAATCCCCTCTTCCCGGGATGGTATGCCGATCCTGAGGCCACCATTTATGACCATACCTATTGGATCTTCCCCACTTGGTCGGATGGGGAACCGGCCGATGATCCCCAACTGAAACTTTCCGATTTCCAGTCCAACATCCGGAAAAACACCATCAATCCGCAATATCTGCGTCAAACATTTTTCGATGCCTTTTCCTCAACGGATCTTGTCAACTGGCAAAAGCATCCAAGGGTGCTGGATGTGGAACAGATTTCCTGGGCCGGATATGCCCTTTGGGCTCCTTCCGTCATCAGGAAGGGAAAGGAATATTTTCTCTTCTTTGGCGCCAATGACATTCAAAACGATAACCAGCCCGGAGGAATCGGCGTTGCCGTTTCGGACAAACCGGAGGGACCCTACCACGATTATCTTGGCAAACCCCTGGTAAACAAATTTTACAACGGAGCGCAACCGATCGACCAGTTTGTCTTCCACGACACCGATGGAAAATACTACCTGATCTATGGAGGATGGAGACATTGCAACATCGGTCAGTTAAAAGGAGATTTCACCGGCTTCGTGGATTTTCCGGATGGAAACACTTTCCACTCCATCACGCCGGATCAGTATGTGGAGGGACCTTTTATGTTCGTTCGCAAAAACAAATACTACCTGATGTGGTCTGAGGGGGGATGGACAGGCCCGGCTTACAGTGTGGCCTATGCAATGGCCGATTCTCCGCTGGGTCCCTTTCGCCGCATCGGAAAGATCCTGCAGCAAGATCCAGAAATTGCCACCGGTGCCGGCCACCATTCTGTCATCAACCTTCCAGGAACCGATGAATGGTACATTGTTTACCACAGGCGACCGCTGACCACCCGCAACGGACATCACCGGCAGACCTGCCTCGACAAAATGTTGTTTGATGATAAAGGATTGATCCTTCCGGTAAAAATCACCAAGGAAGGTGTCGCCGAACGGCCCCTGTGATCATGGAATCAGGGGTTCATCCCACCGCAGATTGGTTGAATCTTGCCTCCAGCACCGATTGCCGGTAGGCAAAAATCTCCCGTACCATCCGGTGAACAAAGAGTTTGCCGGCAAGCACCCCAAGGAAGGAGTAGCCGATGTCGTAGTAGAGCAGGTCGGTCATCCGCACACCCTCTGGGCATGGCTCAAAATGATGTTCATGATGCCAGAGACGGTAGGGACCCTTGCGCTGCTCATCCACAAAATATTCCCCATCCCGAACATGGGTAATCTCCGTCAGCCAACCCATGGGCAGACGCAGGAATGGACGGATACGATATTGAATCATCAACCCTTCGTACATTTTCTCTGGCAGAACCGATCGGATCTCAAAAGTTAACCAAGCGGGTGTCATCTCATTGAGGTTGGCTGGCGTAGCAAAAAATTGCCAGGCCTCCTCCGGGGAAACCGGCAGCACCTGCTGGTGTTTCAGGCAGCTGATCCCATTCATTCGGGTGATTTGCAACATAAGAAGCTATCCGTTTGCTATGTCTCTATT